>JANOYJ010000434.1:0-5308 GCA_031428815.1 Phyllobacterium sp. | reverse complement strand
TCAAGGGCGAGCAAAAGCTGACCGATGCGCAATGGGTTGCCCCATATGCGACGCTGGCCAAATGGAAGGATTACCTCGGCGACGGTTTTGAAGCTCAAACCTATCCTGACAGCCAGAACTTGTTCACGCTTGGTCGCGCCGCTGTCTATCCGGCCGGTTCGTGGGAAATCTCCGGCTTTAATACGCAGGCCAAGTTCAAGATGGGCGCATTCAATCCGCCGGTCGCCAATGCCGGTGATGAATGCTACATTTCCGATCATACCGACATTGCTGTCGGCATGAACGCGAAGTCAGCACATCCGGATCAGGCCAAGGTATTCCTGAATTGGGTGTCTTCTGCCGAATTTGCGACGCTTTACGCCAACGCGCTGCCGGGCTTCTTCCCGCTATCGAACGAAGCAGTAAAGCTTGACGACCCGATCGCTCAAGAAATGGTTTCCTGGCGTTCCAAGTGCAAGTCGTCGATCCGCTCGACCTATCAGATCCTGTCGCGCGGCACACCAAACCTTGAAAACGAAACATGGAACGCGTCCGCCAATGTCATCAAGGGCACGGAAACCCCTGAAGCAGCCGGTAAGCGTCTGCAGGATGGCTTGGCTTCCTGGTACGCACCACACAAGCCTAAGTAAGCCTTTGTGATTTATCCGGGCCGCGCTGAGCGGCCCGGTAATTTTTATCAAGATGCGAGGGGAACAGCGATGGCCATTGAACAAAATGCCCGTCCGGCAATGCGCTGGCACATCGCCGTATTTCTGGCTCCCGCCGTTGCTGTGTACACAATGATTATGATCCTGCCGCTGTTCGGCACCTTGCAAATGTCTTTCTTCAAAGACAGTGCCTTTGTCGGCCTCGACAATTTCCGCACCCTGTTTGGTGACGCTCGATGGTCCGCAAGTTTCTGGAATGCGCTTGCCAATAATTGCTGGTTTTTCGTCATCCACATGCTGGTTCAAAACCCGATTGGCATTTTGCTCGCGGCGCTTTTGTCTAATCCGAAACTGCGCCTTCGCGGTTTTTATCGCACCTCGTTTTTCCTGCCGACGTTGCTGTCGTTTGTCATTGTCGGCTTCATCTGGAAGTTAATCCTGTCGCCGCTCTGGGGCGTTGCTCCCGGCCTTCTCGATATGATCGGTTTGAAAAGTCTGTTCCTGCCATGGCTTGGCAAAGAGGCCTATGCGCTCACCACCATCGCACTCGTCTCCGTCTGGCAGTTCGTCGGCATACCCATGATGCTGATTTACGCCGCACTGCTCTCCATTCCCGAAGAAGTGCTGGAAGCCGCCGAATGCGATGGCATTACCGGCGCGTCGCAATTTTGGAAAATCAAGCTCCCGCTCATCCTGCCAACAATCGGCATCATTTCCATTTTGACCTTCGTCGGAAATTTCAACGCGTTCGATTTGGTTTATTCGATGCAAGGTGCGTTGGCGGGGCCGAATTACGGGACGGATATTCTCGGCACATTCCTCTATCGAACCTTCTTCGGTTTCCAGTTGCAAATAGGTGACAGGAATATGGGTTCAGCCATCGCGTCTGTGATGTTTCTCATCATTCTGGCAGGTGTATCCACCTATCTTTTCCTCATTCAGACGCGGCTCCGCCGTTACCAGTTTTAGGAAGCTTAGCCATGAGTGTCGCCACACAATCTCCTGCACGATCCATAAGCGCCCATCTGGTGCTTGCAGGGTATTTTTTGATTTGTATGTTCCCCGTCGTGCTTGTCGTGATGAACTCGTTCAAGACCCGCGCGGCAATATTCGGCTCGCCTCTGGCAATTCCGACCCCGGAAACATTCAGCCTCGAAGGCTATCAAACCGTCATCGCGCAGGGCGACTTCTTTCTGTATTTCCGCAACAGCCTGACGGTCACCGTCGTGTCACTGTTCTTCATCCTGCTGTTTGGCGCGATGGCGGCGTTCGCCCTGTCGGAATATCGCTTCAAGGGCAATAAATGGATGGGGCTGTATCTCGCGCTCGGCATTATGATCCCGATCCGTCTCGGCACTGTCGCCATTTTGCAATTGATGGTGCAGTCCGGTCTCGTAAATACGCTCACCGCGCTAATCCTCGTCTACACCGCTCAAGGCCTGCCGCTTGCCATCTTCATTCTCTCGGAATTTATGGCCCAAGTGTCCGGCGATCTGAAAAACGCCGGGCGCATCGACGGCCTTTCCGAGTACGCAATCTTTTTCAAACTGGTGCTGCCTCTCGTGCGTCCCGCCATGGCAACCGTCGCCGTGTTCTCGATGATCCCCATCTGGAACGATCTCTGGTTTCCCCTTATTCTAGCGCCTGCCGAAGAAACCAAAACCGTCACACTCGGCGCACAAGTATTCATCGGCCAGTTCGTCACCAATTGGAACGCCGTCCTCTCGGCGCTGTCGCTGGCAATCCTGCCGGTTCTGGTGCTTTATGCCATTTTCTCGCGCCAGCTTATCCGCGGTATTACAGCGGGAGCCGTCAAATGAGTGAGCAACCCATTCGCGTGCTCGTCGCCGGTCTCGGCAACATGGGCCGCAGCCATGCGCTCGCCTACCACAACAACCCCGGCTTTGAAATTGTCGCCTTGGTCAACCGGTCCAAACCGAGGATGGACCCGGCACTTGAGCCCTATCCGTTATTGCCTGAGTTCAAAGCTGCGTTGGCGGACCTGAAGCCAGACCTTTGCTCGATCAATACCTATTCGGACAGCCACGCGGAGTTTGCGATTGCGGCGATGGAAGCCGGTTGTCATGTGTTTCTCGAAAAACCCATGGCGACGACTGTGACTGATGCCGAGCGCGTCGTGGCAACGGCAAAGCGCACCGGCAAAAAGCTCGTCATCGGCTACATCCTGCGCCATCACCCCTCATGGATACGCCTTATAGCCGAGGCACGCGCGCTGGGCGGGCCATACGTTTTCCGGATGAACCTCAATCAGCAATCTGCCGGTGCCCATTGGGAAACACATAAGCAGTTGATGAAAACCACATCACCCATCGTCGATTGCGGCGTTCACTATGTTGATGTCAAGTGCCAGATCACCGATGCCAAGCCTAAACAGGTGCGTGGAATGGGCTTGCGTCTCTCCAACGAGATCGCGCCGGACATGTATAAGTACGGCCATTTGCAAGTGTTGTTCGATGACGGTTCGCTCGGCTGGTACGAGGCCGGTTGGGGTCCGATGATGTCGGAGACGGCCTTCTTCGTCAAAGATGTGATTTCGCCCAATGGCTGCGTTTCCATTGTCGTCGATGAAAATGCCAAGTCTTCTGACATCGACACGCATACCAAAACCTCCGTCATTCGCCGCCATCGTGCCGCAACCGACTCGTCAGGAAATTTTGTGCAGAAAGACGACCTTCTCTCCATGGAGGGCGAGCCCGATCATCAGGGACTTTGCGACAATGAACAGGCCTTTATGCTTCGCGCTATTCGCGAGGATTTGGACCTGACACGGCACATGGAAGACGCTGTTCAATCTTTGCGCATCTGCCTTGCGGCAGACGAAAGCGTGCGCACCGGTCGCGCAATAGATCTTTGAGAGGAATTGAAAATTGGGTTCGCTGACACTTGGAAACATTCGCAAAAGCTTCGGCAAGGTCGAAATCCTCAAAGGAATTTCGCTCGATGTGAAGCACGGCGAATTCGTCATTTTTGTCGGCCCGTCCGGCTGCGGAAAATCAACGCTTCTGCGCATTATTGCCGGTCTTGAAGATAAGACCGATGGTTCGGTGAAAATCGATGGCGAGGAAGTCTCTTTATTCCCGCCCGCAAAACGCGGCATTGCCATGGTGTTCCAAACCTACGCGCTTTATCCGCACCTCACAGTCAAAGACAATATGGGTCTCGGCATCAAACAGGCGGGAGCACCCGCCGCCGAAGTGGAAGCGCGTGTTGCCAAAGCCTCCGGAATGCTGTCGCTCGATGAATATCTCGCCCGCCGCCCCGCAGAGCTTTCCGGCGGCCAGCGCCAGCGCGTCGCGATTGGCCGTGCCTTGGTGCGCGAGCCAAAACTGTTCCTGTTTGACGAACCGCTTTCCAATCTCGACGCCGCCTTGCGCGTCAATACACGTTTGGAAATCGCCCGCCTGCACCGCGAACTCGGTGCGACGATGATTTACGTCACCCACGATCAGGTCGAAGCCATGACGCTGGCCGATCGGATCGTTGTTATGAACGCGGGTCAGATCGAGCAGATCGGCACGCCGATGGAACTCTATAACAAGCCCGCCAATAAATTTGTCGCAGGGTTTATTGGATCGCCGCAAATGAACTTTGTCGACGCAGGCAAAGTCGGTCTCCCCTTCGCCACGACACTCGGCGTCCGTCCCGAGCATATCACGCTCGACAGGAAGAAGGGCGAATGGAAGGGCAAAGTCGTCCATGTCGAGCATCTCGGCGCGGATTCCAATATTTATCTCGACATAGAAAAAGCAGGATTGGTCACCGTGCGGGAAGTAGGCGAGGCGGGTTATGCCGTGGACGAAAATATCTTCGTGACACCGCATGCGGACAAGCGCGTATTTTTTGACAATGACGGCAAGACAATGGCCGCGCCGAGGTGAGACCATAGCGAAAATAGGGAGATTGGTCTCTTCACATCAGAACGTCAAAAGCCGATATTATTGAAGGTCAAGTTTTTGGGACGAATCCTAACGGTTATCAGCGCATCCACGTATGATGGTTCGGCGTCTTCAGGTGGATCCAGAAGCAAATCGGTTGATACGTTCACCCCAGTCAGCAATCTGTCATTTTCCAATAAGCAGAACAATGGTTGTTGGTCTTCTGTGGGGTGGAGTGAGCCGTAGTTATCGTTCTGCGTTGGCATTTCAAGCGCATCGATGAGCGTTTTGATCCTGTTGTCCATGTCGCCGGACCAGAGACTGGAACCTGGATGATCAAGGCGCAAGAGCATGATATCAATCGTAGTAATGAGTTCAAGATTCTCAGTTACAAGCGGTACGAACTTCCACAATTCAAGTTGGTGTTTCTCGGAAAGTCGCCCGATGTGATAGGGTTTGGTCGATGTTGGGCCGTCTTGGTTTCCCGACAAGAAACCTGTCGTCTTCCACAGTGTCCTTAGCTGACGATTGAAACTTGATCGCATGCTTTGCTTAAGCGCAGCATGTTTCGTTGTCTGCAAACTTCCCGGTAGAGGGTCTCTCTGAGTAGCTTTGAGAGGTCCCGAATATCTCAGCCGAAATTCCATCTGGGCTCCACTGCAATTGACGATGTTTTTGTAAAAATCAGTAAACGAAGAAAATTTCGCATCCGATTCAAATCATTCAATTAATGCCCCGTCGCGACTTTCGCCCCCATTGGCTGCC
>JANOYJ010000433.1:0-2179 GCA_031428815.1 Phyllobacterium sp. | reverse complement strand
ACATGCGCGATGTTGAATCGAGTGGATCCACAGCCGGGTAAATGCCTTTTTCAGCAATCGAGCGCGACAAGGTTGTTGTCGCATCCAAATGCGCGAAAGATGTCGCCGGAGCCGGATCGGTCAAATCGTCGGCGGGCACGTAAATCGCCTGCACAGACGTAATAGAACCGGTTTGGGTCGACGTAATGCGTTCCTGCATCTGGCCCATATCGGTGGCCAATGTCGGCTGATAACCCACAGCAGAAGGAATACGGCCAAGAAGCGCGGACACTTCGGAACCAGCCTGCGTAAAGCGGAAAATATTGTCCACGAAGAACAACACGTCCTGGCCTTGGTTACGGAAATGCTCAGCAACCGTCAGACCTGACAGCGCAACACGTGCACGGGCTCCCGGTGGCTCATTCATCTGACCATAGACGAGCGCGGCCTTGGAGCCTGCACCACCGCCATGCTTGTTCACGCCGGATTCGATCATCTCGTGATAAAGATCGTTGCCCTCACGGGTACGTTCACCCACGCCCGCGAACACCGAATAACCACCATGCGCTTTCGCGACATTGTTGATGAGTTCCATGATGAGAACTGTCTTGCCCACACCGGCGCCGCCGAACAGGCCGATCTTGCCGCCGCGTGCATAAGGCGCAAGAAGATCAACGACCTTAATGCCCGTCACCAGAACCTGCGCTTCGGTTGATTGCTCAACATAGCTCGGGGCATCCTGATGGATGGCGCGCTTAACTTTAGTGACAAGCGGACCCGCTTCATCCACCGGCTCACCAATCACGTTCATGATGCGGCCAAGCGTTTCTTCGCCAACCGGAACCATGATGGGAGATCCCGTATCACGCACTTCCTGTCCGCGCACCAAGCCTTCGGACGTGTCCATGGCGATACAGCGAACAGCGTTTTCACCCAGATGCTGCGCAACTTCGAGAACAAGGCGGTTGCCATTGTTGATCGTCTCTAGCGCATCAAGAATTTTTGGCAGAACGCCGCCATCAAATGTCACGTCGACAACGGCGCCGATGACTTGGCTCACACGGCCAACGGGGCCGGTCGCCGTCAGTTTTGCCGGGGCAGTGACTTTTGCCGCCATTGCCTTTACGGGTGCGGCCTTCACAGCGGCTGCCTTTACAGGCGCAGCTTTTTCCGCCGCTTTGGCCGGTGCAGCCTTTACGGCCACAGCCTTAACCGGAGCAGCCTTTGCCGCTGGCGCTTTTGCCGGTGCAGCTTTCGCTGCTGGTGTCTTTGGGGTCGCTGCTTTTGCCATCGATCCTTGCCCTTGTCCTAAACTTATCTGTCCTAGAGCGCTTCCGCGCCCGAAATGATTTCAATGAGTTCTTTAGTAATCTGCGCCTGACGCTGACGATTGTAAGTGATCGACAATTTGCCGATCATCTCGCCGGCATTGCGTGTGGCATTGTCCATCGCCGACATTTTCGCGCCCATCTCACCAGCGGCATTTTCGAGCAAAGCCCTGAAAATCTGCACTGAAAGATTGCGCGGAATGAGATCACCGAGAATAGCACCGGCATCCGGCTCATATTCATACGGTGTTGCGTCCGCTGGGGTCGCGGGCACAATCGCGGGAATGAGCTGAACCGCTGTCGGAATTTGCGAAATCACGGATTTGAACTCGGAATAGAACATCGTGCAAATATCAAACGCACCCTGTTCAAACAGCGCAATCACCTTACGACCAATCGCATCGGCATTGACAAAGCCGACATTCTTGACCGCACGAAGATCAACGCGCTCCAGAATATTGGCCTCGAATTCGCGCTTCAATACATCCGCGCCCTTCTTGCCGACCGCAATGATTTTCACGGTCTTGCCGGAAGCAATCAAACGACGCGCATGGTCACGCGCGAGACGGGCAATCTGCGAATTAAAACCACCGCACAGTCCGCGCTCCGCTGTGCAAACCAGCAATAGATGCACCTCGTCCTTGCCGGTGCCGGACATCAAACGTGGCGCGTCATCGCCGCCGACATTGGCCGCAATGTTTGCAAGCACAGCGCCCATCCGGGTCGAATAGGGACGTGCGGCTTCCGCAGCTTCCTGCGCACGACGAAGCTTAGCCGCAGCGACCATTTGCATCGCTTTGGTAATCTTTTGCGTCGCCTTAACCGAGGCGATACGGGTGCGTAGATCCTTTAGTGAAGCCATTTCAGCCTAT
>JANOYJ010000432.1:0-4182 GCA_031428815.1 Phyllobacterium sp. | reverse complement strand
GAGTCTTCGCGCCGATCTGACGGATGCCTTGTCAGAAACCGCGAATGCCGGGCAGGCATTCACCGATGATGAACGCGCTATGCTCAACAACATTCTGCGCCTGCGTGAAGTGCGGGTTGAGGATGTCCTGATCCCGCGTTCGGACATTATCTCGGTCGAAATCAACACGACTCTGGGCGATCTACTCGAACTCTTCGAAAGTTCCGGTCATTCGCGTATGCCGGTTTATTCCGAGAGCTTGGATGACCCGCGCGGCATGGTCCATATCCGTGATATCGTCGCGCATGTGACCCAGACTGCAAGAGTGAAGAAGCCCAATAAACGCGTTGCCGATAAAAAACTCGAGCCCGTTGCCAGCATTGATCTGTCCAAAGTCAATCTTCTAAAGACCATCGCTGAGCTTAATCTCATGCGCAAAGTCCTGTTCGTACCGCACTCCATGCCGGCGGCTGAACTCATGACCCGCATGCGCGATTCTCATATTCAGATGGCGTTGGTCATCGATGAATACGGCGGCACGGACGGACTTGTCTCGCTGGAAGACATCGTCGAAATGGTCGTCGGCAATATTGAAGACGAGCATGATGATGAAGAAGTGATGGTCATCAAAACCAGTGACGGCATTTTCATCGTCGATGCCCGCGCCGGGCTCGAAGAAGTTGCCCGGGTTATCGGCGAGGATTTCGTGGTCGGCGAAATCGGCGAGGAAGTGGACACGCTTGGCGGCCTCATCACCGCCGTTATCGGTCGTGTCCCGCCGCGCGGCGAAGTCGTGCAGGCGGTGGATGGCTACGAATTTCACGTGCTTGAAGCTGATCCGCGCCGTATTCGCAAAGTGCGCGTTGTCCAAACCAAAGCCGCCGAGCGCCGTCGCCGGCCCAAGCGAGATGCGGAAACTCAGGAAGATTAACCCTTCTGTTGTTTTACCGGCACCGTTACGCCTGATAGACCAAGCAATATGATTCGTCGCTAATGGGGTAAAGATGACCGCTCTGGCCGGTAAGATTATCCTGCTATGGGGCTGGAAGCGTGCGGCCTTAGCGTTTTTTTCCGGTGCTTTTGCTGTCTTGGCGCTACCTCCTTTCGATTTTTTCGCTGCCGCTTTTGTTTCCTTTGTTTTGCTCGTTTGGCTTATAGAGGGCGCTGTTGCCGCGCCAAATGCCGGATTCTTTCGCAGGTTGCTCCCCGCGATGAAAATCGGCTGGTGGTTTGGCTTCGGCTATTTCTTTGCCGGGCTTTGGTGGCTCGGCAATGCCCTGCTCGTTGAAGCACAGGACTTTGCCTGGGCCATCCCTCTCGCCGTTATTTTGCTACCCGCCGGGCTGGCGCTTTTTTACGCATTGGCCGCCGGATTGGCACGGATCATTTGGACAGAAGGTGTTGGCGCCATTGCGGCTTTAGCGTTTGGTTTTGGCGTAACCGAATGGCTACGGGGCTTTATTTTTACCGGGTTTCCTTGGAATCCGATCGGCCATGCAGCGATGCCAACGCCGCTTCTCATGCAAACCGCTTCCATTTTCGGCGTCGAAGGTATGAATGCCTTGGCGGTATTCTTTTTCGCTTTGCCTGCCGTCTTGGGCTTAGGCCGTCATCGCAAGCGCGCGGTATTTTTCCTCGTTCTGTTAGCCATTGCCCATATTGGTTACGGTTATGTCCGCCTACACGGCGCCGAAGAAGAAAAGAACGAGGGCCTCATAGTCCGCCTTGTCCAACCGTCAGTCGCCCAGTCCGAGAAGTGGGATAATGCGGCGCGAGACAAAATTTTCGCCAAATTGCTCGAACTTTCTGCCGCCAAACCCGCTGAAGGCGTAAAACAGCCGGACGTTATTATCTGGCCCGAAACCGCGATACCGTTCCTGATGAACGAGCGTCCCGACGCGTATTCTGCCATCGCCGCCATGCTGCAACCGGGGCAGACCTTGCTTGCCGGAGCCGTCCGCCAAGAGGGTGACCGCGAAGCGGGCGAAGAGGTTCGCTATTACAACAGTTTGCTTGTTATCGGCGAAGACGGCGAGCTCATCAGCGCTTCCGACAAGCGACATCTCGTGCCGTTTGGTGAATATTTGCCAATGCAGGACGTGCTAAGTAGCCTCGGACTTAGCCAAGTCGTCAACATGCCGGGCGGATTTACACCTGGCGGCAAGCGTCGGAACATTGTTCTGTCGAACGGTGTCAAGCTCAACCCGCTTATCTGTTATGAAGGTATTTTCCCGCGCGAAATCGTTGCATCCGATGGACGCGCCGATGCTATGGTCAACATCACCAATGATGCTTGGTACGGTAACACACCTGGCCCGTACCAGCATCTGCGTTTTACACAATTGCGCAGCGTAGAACAGGGGATGCCCCTCCTGCGTGTGGCCAACAACGGAATCACCGCGAGCGTTGATTCCTATGGCCGAATCATTGAAGATTTGAAGCTGAACGCAATTGCAACCCTCGACATCCGCGTTCCACCGGTACTTCAACCGACAATCTACGTTTTATACGGCCGAATTGTCTTTTCCTTTATTCTGTTGGCACTTGTTGCGATTGCCGGTTTGACTATAGGGCGCACTAGGTCCAGAATATCTGCATCGATCAGTTCTTAAGCCGGCGGGAGAATGAAAATTCTCAAAGGGGACGAAGGTGAACTTTTCGTTGAATCTATGAACTAATGCCTGCATTCCTTGGCCACAAACAAAAAATGCCGCCAGGCGGTTAGAGAAAAAAATGATCGAAAACAAAAAAAAGCCGAACCCGATCGATATACATGTCGGAAGTCGCGTACGATTGAGACGCAACATGCTAGGAATGAGCCAAGAAAAACTTGGTGAAAGCCTAGGGATCACATTCCAACAAATTCAGAAGTATGAAAAAGGCACGAACCGCGTCGGGGCGAGCCGTCTTCAAGCGATTTCAACAATATTGAACGTGCCGGTCTCGTTCTTCTTCGAGGATGCGCCAGGCGTTCCGTCTTTGACAGGCGGAATGGCGGAAGCCAGTTCAACATCGTTTGTCGTCGATTTTCTGAACAGCGCTGAGGGCTTGCAGCTCAACCGGGCTTTTGCAAAGATTACCGATGCAAAGATCAGACGCAAGATTATTGATCTTGTCAAAGCCTTGGCTGACAGTTCCGAAGATTGATTTCGCTCCTCTAAAGCGTAATCAGAAATAGTTCACACGATGCGTGGTCGGTCCTCTTATGCTTGACCGTTTAAACGGACGTGGTTATTGACCCTGCGAGTTTATTCGCAGGCACTTCGGTGCCCGTTTTTTTGTTCGGCAAAGGATCGACCATGGCCCGCCCCAATTATTCTTTCACCAGCGAATCCGTGTCTGAAGGACATCCAGACAAGGTCTGCGACCGGATTTCGGACGAGGTAGTGGATCTTTTTTTCCGTGAAGCTACGAAATCCGGTATGAGCCCTTGGGATGTGCGGGTAGCATGCGAGACGTTGGCGACCACCAACCGTGTGATTATTGCCGGCGAAGTGCGCTGCTCCATGGATGAGAAGACCATGAAGTCCAAGGTCAAGCAGGCCGCGCGCAAGGCGATCAAGGCCATTGGCTATGAGCAGGCGGGATTTCACTGGAAGACGGCGAAAATTGAAGTGCTCTTGCACGCCCAATCCGCGCATATTGCACAAGGCGTGGATGCGTCTGGTAACAAGGATGAGGGCGCAGGCGATCAAGGCATCATGTTCGGATATGCGTGCCGCGAAACGCCCGAACTAATGCCTGCGCCGATATTTTACGCGCACAAAATTTTGGAGCTTTTAGCCAAGGCCCGCAAAAAGGGCGAAGGCGATGCCGGTCGTCTCGGACCTGACGCAAAAAGCCAAGTCACTGTTCACTATGTGGATGGCAAACCTTTTGAGGCGACACAGATCGTTGTATCCACGCAGCACATGGATGAGGATTGGACCTCGGCCAAGGTGCGCGAAGTGGTTGAACCCTTTGTGCGCGAAGCGTTAGGCGATCTAGCCATAGCAAAAGAGTGCGTTTGGCACATTAATCCAACCGGTATGTTCGTCATTGGCGGACCAGACGGCGATGCGGGGCTGACCGGTCGCAAAATCATTGTGGACACCTATGGCGGCGCGGCTCCGCATGGCGGCGGCGCTTTCTCAGGCAAGGATTCGACCAAGGTTGACCGCTCCGCTGCATACGCCGCGCGTTATCTTGCAAAGAACGTTGTTG
>JANOYJ010000431.1:0-2560 GCA_031428815.1 Phyllobacterium sp. | reverse complement strand
GTCTTGATTGAAACCATGCGCCGCGAGGGCTTTGAAATGGCCGTCTCGCGCCCGCGCGTCGTGTTCAAGAAGGACGAGGCCACCGGCAATCTCTTGGAGCCAATCGAAGAAGTCGTGATCGACGTTGACGAAGGGCATTCCGGCATCGTCGTTCAGAAAATGAACGAACGTAAAGCCGAAATGATCGAATTGCGCCCGTCCGGTGGTGATCGTTTGCGTCTGGTATTCCATGCGCCGACACGCGGTCTCATCGGCTATCAGTCTGAGCTGCTCACAGACACGCGCGGCACGGCGATCATGAACCGCCTTTTCCATGCCTATGAGCCCTATAAGGGCGATATTCCGGGCCGCACCAACGGTGTTCTCATCTCCAATGATTCCGGCGAGGCTGTCGCCTATGCCATGTGGAACTTGGAAGATCGCGGTCCGATGATTATTGAACCGGGTGAAAAAGTTTATCAGGGCATGATTATCGGCATCCACTCGCGCGATAATGATCTGGAAGTAAACGTCCTCAAGGGCAAGAAGCTGACCAACATCCGCGCCGCCGGCAAAGATGAGGCCGTGCGCCTCACCACACCGATCCGCATGACGCTGGAACGCGCTCTGGCTTGGATTCAAGATGATGAGCTGATGGAAGTTACGCCGAAGTGCATCCGCTTGCGCAAAACCCATCTCGACCCCAACGAGCGCAAGCGCTCGGAAAAGTCGGCGAAGGTTGCGACGGCCTGATAGGCCGGCAGTTTTCCACAAAACCTTAATACAAAGGCGCGGAATTCAGATTTCCGCGTCTTTTTACTTCTTGCCTGTTGCGATTCAAAACAGCGTGGCTATGGTTAACACATTATGACCACGCTGACCTTTGACATCCGCCCGGCCCACAAGCGCGACTCACGCGCGGTGGCAGAGGTGCATGAAAAATCATGGGAAAATGCTTATGCCGGGATCATCCCGCATAAGTCATTGTCCAACATGGTCTCGCGCCGCAGCGAAGATTGGTGGGAGCGCACGATCACCGGGTCTAATGCCGTGCTGGTCGCCGACATTGGCGGCAAGGTCGCGGGCTACGCAACAATCGGGCGGAACCGCACTTTGCAATTAACCCAAAAAGGCGAGATTTATGAGCTTTATCTGAAGCCCGAATATCAGGGCCTCGGCTTTGGCGGACAATTGTTTGCCGCCGCCCGCGCCCGCGTTGCCAATTTTGGCTTGAAGGGCACGGTCGTCTGGGCGCTCGAGGACAATATCAACGCACTCGGCTTTTACCGTGCCATGGGCGGTACAGACATTGCCGAAGGCACGGAGAGCTTTGAGAACCGCGTGTTGAAGAAGATCGCCTTCGTTTGGAACTAAGGCGGCCTAATTGTTGCCGAAAGTCCGCGATGGCGGCCCTGCCGTCGGCCCTTCAACGCCGTGATAAACCGGCACGTCAACACGGCATTTGAACGCTTTCACCACCTCGCCCGCTACTTTTCGGGCAAGTGCGTTCGGCTCCTTGTTAGCACGCGCATCCACATAGGCGGCGACGCACGCCTCCCCGACGCCCGGTTGGCCGACCTTCGAGATCACCAGGGTTTGGCCCTCATTCTTGGCGATGTCTTCCTCGACATTTTGAATGAAGAACCGCGAGATTGCGGCGAAAGGCTTGCCGTCCTCAATCAGCCATTCCACCGTGCCGCCATAATGATTGAACGGGCCAAAACTCTCCCATGCGGTTTCTTTGTACCAATCGCCAACATGCCCGTAGAATATCGACTGGCGTGCATCGCCTTCCGAAAACCAGATCGGATAATCCTTGTAGCCCTTGCACTTCCAAGACCCGCCGCCATCGTCAGAACGTTCAAGCAGCGTGCAATCCGTATCAAGATTGACGCGGGTATAAGCGCTTTCCACACCTTGAGCTGACGAAGTAGCCATGATGTATAGGGCAGCGGCGAGAACATGTAGGCGCATAGGACACTCCTGAATGCGGGCCAAGATGAGCATAGACTTTTAAGCCAATGCGTCAAACGTGCCTGCCGGATAAGAGTTGCGCCCGTTCTTTCGTAAAGCTAAGTCTTGTTTCAACACGGCTTACCCAAGGGAGACACCAGTATGTTGATCGACGCCATTCCTACCGGCAAAAATCCACCCGACGAGATCAATGTCATCATCGAAGTGCCTGTTGGCGGCGAGCCGATCAAATATGAGATGGACAAGGTTTCCGGCGCATTGTTTGTCGACCGTTTTCTCTACACGCCGATGCGCTATCCTGGCAATTACGGCTTTGTACCCAGCACCCTGTCTGATGATGGCGATCCGATTGATGTGATCGTCTGCAACACACGTGCCATCATCCCCGGTGCCTATATGGCCTGTCGCCCCGTAGGGGTTCTGGTGATGGAAGACGAGGCGGGCGGCGATGAAAAAGTGCTGGCCGTGCCGACAACAAAACTGACGCGACGTTATGAAAACATTAAAGACGTAAATGACGTGCCGGAAATCACCCGTGAACAAATCCAGCATTTCTTTGAACACTACAAGGATCTGGAACCCGGAAAATGGGTGAAAGTCGTGCGCT
>JANOYJ010000430.1:0-2797 GCA_031428815.1 Phyllobacterium sp. | reverse complement strand
CACCTCTCCCCCAACATGCGTTGGGGGAGAGGAAGGGCGGCGCTAATCCAGCGGCTCCACTCCCACAGGTTGGCCTTCGCGTGATAATCTAATCTTCTCAATTTTACTCTCAGCCGCTGCCAACAGCGTTGAGCAATGGTTTTTCAGCGCTTCGCCGCGCTCGTAGATTTTGATCGACTGTTCCAACTCGACATCGCCGCGCTCTAGGGCGCTTACGATGCCCTCAAGCTCCTTCAACGCCGCCTCAAAACTCATTTCCTTGATCGTTTCGTCTGCCATTTTATCCTCGCATCAGGCGCCGGACATGTGCGGCTGCCGAAAGACTCAATCCTTGCAAATCATAGCCGCCTTCCAACAGGCTGACGAGCCGGTTGCCGCTGAATTTCCCGGCGCGGTCCATCAGTTTGGCGGTCGCCCAGTCAAAATCATCCTCTTCCAGATTAATCTCGGCCAAGGGATCGCGGTGATGCGCGTCGAAACCGGCGGAGATGATAATGAGGTCGGGCTTGAACGCGTCCAGGGCAGGCAGGATCAGCGTGGTGAACGCGTCGCGGAATGTATCGCCGCCGCTCTGCGGGGCCATCGGCGCATTGACGATATTGCCGCTGGTGCCTTGTTCCTTGCGCGCGCCGGTGCCGGGATAGAGCGGCATTTGGTGGGTGGAGCAGTACATGACACTCTTGTCGTCCCAGAAAATATCCTGTGTGCCATTGCCGTGATGCACGTCCCAATCCACAATCGCCACCCGCTCCGCGCCATGCTGTTCCTGCGCATGGCGGGCGGCAATGGCGGCGTAGTTAAAGAAGCAAAAGCCCATGGCGGTTTCGCGCTCAGCGTGATGCCCCGGCGGGCGGGCGGCGACAAAGGCATTGTCCGCCGAGCCGTCAAACACCGCATCGACAGCCGCATTGGCCGCGCCAATCGCATACATCACTGCCTCAAAACTCTTCGGGCTCGCCACCGTGTCGCCATCGATTCGCGCCAGTCCCTCTTCGGGGATAGCGCTGGCAACCTTGGCCAAAAACTCTTCCGGATGCGCCAGCAGCACCGATTCTTCCGAGCCACGTGGCGATTCCACCCGCGCCAGCGGGTTGAAATCCTCGTGGTCAAGGGCTGTGAGCAAAGCCCGCAAGCGTTCGGGCCGCTCGGGATGGCCGGGCGGGGTCAGGTGTTCGAGATAGATGGGATGGGTGTAGAGGTTCGTGGTCATGGGCGGGAGCATAATGCGTAGCGCGTGGAGATGCACGTGGGGACGCGTAAATTATTCAGGGCGACGGCCAAGCCTGACAAGGCCGCCGCATCAGTTAGAGCATTTCACCTTTGATGAAAAAAACAAAAGACAATGCTGCAAATCAAAAGTTTAGAGCAGAGTGGCAAGTTCCGTGAAACGCCACTCCGCTCTAAGCATAGTAAAGTCAATTGACGACAACTGTAACGCGCAAGTAAGTCGCTGGAATTGATGTGGCATCGGCGCTTGAGCTTTTGTTTTGGCTGTTGAATAATGCCTCCAACTCGCTTTGCAAATCATTGGCCTTGCCGTTCTTTTCTGCAGCTTCAAATGCATTCATGGTGGGCCCATAAAAGCCCCTGAATGTTTCCAAGAGTTTTGACGGCTTGTCAGGAATTTCAAAGGTGAAGGTATCTCGCACGAAGGAGACGTTCTCCTTTGGCACACCGGCGCCTGAGAACCTTTCGATGACGTTGCTTTCAACACCCCAAGTCATGGGGCTGATAAAGCCTTCCGGCGGCGGGGGCGAGTAGGCGGAGCTAATTTTCAGGATTTGTGCAACCAATGTCGGGTCACCCGGAATCCAGTTGCCCATAACGATCCGGCCACCGGGCCGCGTTACGCGCACCATCTCCTTGGCCACATCGAACGGTCTCGGCGCAAACATGGCACCGAAGATGCTCACAACCAAGTCAAATGAGTTGTCCTTCAGTTCGCTTAGATTGGACGCGTCGCCTTCTTGAAACCGGCAATACGTTAAGCCCTCTTCTTTCGCGCGCTTATTCCCGGCTTCAACTAGGTTGCTGGCAATGTCGACGCCGAGCACGTTCGCGCCAAGCCTTGCTTCCGGCAGCGCGGTTGTGCCGTCGCCACATCCCAAGTCCAGAACCTCGAGACCTCTGAGGTTTCCAAGTCCGCTAACGAGCGTTTCTCCGCTATGTCTCATGCTTTGCGCGATGCGTGTGAAATCACCCTTTTCCCAAAGTGCCTTGTTCGGATTCATTAACGTCCTCCCATGTTAGGATGTTAAGATATTTTCGAACCGGTACATGCTGGTCAGTCGCCTCACTGGCTGACTCAAAAAGACTGACATGATTTCGACTTCTTGCCAAGCGCCTTGGGCAGCGCGCTGATGGTGGCGATGTGTATCAGTGCCCGTGAAGAACGCGAACGTTTGATTCTGAAGCCGTTTCTTCCCGTTGCCGTTCCGGCATGGATCCGGGCACGGCATATTCGAGCTAATTGATGTCGCCTCCAGATTCGCCACGCTGGCGGAATAAATCGAGTCCCCTGCCATAGACCGCTCGGCCACATCTCCCGGGAGTTAAAACTGCTAAATGAAGAGCGATTCCTTGCCGCTTATGGCTTTCCCTCGCCCTGAAACACGTCAAAGTGAATATGCGGCCGCGGCCGTCATGACAGTCGGAAAGACTTGCCGTGAATTTAACCTCGCCGTTTGCATCCGTGACACCGACGCCGCGTCGCAGTGTTTCATGCCATGGACGACGACGCACCGACAGGCTTACCCCGCCACCAATCCGCGGCCTTCTGGCCCAAATCACGGAACTT
>JANOYJ010000429.1:0-8096 GCA_031428815.1 Phyllobacterium sp. | reverse complement strand
GGCTGCGAAAGACCAGATTGATGAGCGCCGCCGGTTTTCTGAAGCGGTGTTAGGCGGCGTCTCCGCCGGCATTATCGGCGTTGATCCGGATGGCGTTGTCAGCATCGTCAATAAGTCAGCGGAGCAAATGATCGGCGTGGCCGCGCATCAAGCAACCGGGCATATGTTAAACGCTGTCGCGCCGGAGATTGGCGCTGTTTTTGAACGGGCCAGGGGCAGCGACAGGTTGGTTTACAACGAACAAGTGGGCTTTCTCAGAAACGGAGTTGAGCGGACATTTAATGTGAAAATCACGGTGGAGGAGGGGCCTTCGCGTATTGATCATTCTTATGTTGTGACAGTCGACGACATTACAGATCTGATGCAGGCCCAGCGCTCGTCGGCATGGGCCGACATTGCGCGGCGTATTGCGCACGAAATTAAAAATCCGCTGACACCTATCCAACTGTCGGCGGAGCGTATCCGTCGGCGTTACGGTAAGGTCATTACCGAGGACCGCGAAGTTTTCGATCAATGCGTCGATACGATTATCCGTCAGGTGGGTGATATCGGGCGGATGGTCGATGAGTTCTCAGGCTTTGCACGAATGCCGACGCCGACGTTCAAACGGATTGATATTCGCGATCCGCTGCGCGAGGCGATGTTTCTAGTTGAAGTCTCGAGGCCGGATATCAAGTTTGAACGACAAATTTCAAGTGAACCCATGCCAGGAAACTTCGACAACCGGATGCTGGGGCAGGCCTTTGCAAATATCATAAAAAATGCTGCTGAAGCGATCGAGGCGCGATGGGCGGACGATAGTACGGAGCCGGGACATTTGCTGGTTCGTGCCTCCATTTCAGGCGAAGAGATTATTGTCGATGTTATGGATAATGGCAAAGGCCTTCCGCGCGAAAACCGTCAACGCTTGCTGGAACCCTATATGACGACGCGCGAAAAAGGCACAGGGCTCGGGCTTGCCATCGTCAAAAAAATTGTCGAGGACCATCATGGAAACTTGTCATTGCGTGATGCCGATGAAAGTTTTTATGGCGGACGTGGTGCGCTCATTAGAATGATTTTCCCAATCGCCCCACCTGTCGAGCCAAAGCTGGTGCCGGACATATCCGGCCTAAACGAACCGAACAAACCTGACACTGTGCGTGGAAGAGACGAGTTATTAAATCATGGCAGCTGATATTCTTATTGTTGATGACGAAGAAGACATCCGCGAGCTCGTCGCTGGTATTCTGAGTGATGAGGGTCATGAAACGCGCACAGCCCGTGATGCGGACTCGGCACTTGCAGCGATAACCGAGCGCGTTCCGCGGCTGATGTTTCTGGATATCTGGCTGCAAGGCAGTCGATTGGATGGCCTCTCGCTCTTAGACGAAATCCGGATCATTCATCCGACGCTGCCGATTGTGATGATTTCCGGTCACGGAAATATTGAGACCGCTGTGTCCGCGATTAAGCGCGGCGCGTATGATTTCATTGAAAAACCGTTCAAGGCCGATCGACTTGTCTTGGTTGCTGAACGGGCTTTAGAAAATTCCCGGCTAAAACGCGAAGTTACTGAACTTAAGAAAAAGAGCAGTGACAGCGCCGAATTGATTGGATCGTCACTGGCGATGAATCATTTACGACAGACAGTCGAGCGAGTGGCGCCCACTAATAGCCGGGTCATGATTTTTGGTGCCTCGGGCTCTGGCAAAGAGATGGTCGCACGGGCGATTCACGCACTTTCATCGCGTTCAAACGGCCCGTTTGTTACCGTCAACGCCGCCGCGATTACACCGGAGCGAATGGAGATAGAGCTGTTCGGTACAGAAATGACCGGCGGCGAGCGGAAGATCGGCGCGCTGGAGGAGGCCCATGGCGGTATTCTCTATCTCGACGAAGTCGCGGACATGCCGAGAGAGACGCAGAGTAAAATCCTGCGTGTTCTCGTCGATCAACAATTCGAACGGGTAGGGGGCAATAGGCGGGTCAAGGTGGATGTGCGTATCATTTCATCGAGCGCACAAAATTTGGAGGCGCTCATTGCCGAAGGCCGGTTTAGAGAAGATTTGTTTCATCGCCTGTCAGTGGTTCCCGTCATGGTGCCACCGCTTGCCGAGCGTCGTGAAGATATTCCGTCCTTGATCGCCTATTTTACCAAGCAAGTCGCCGAGCAATCCGGTATCAAAATTCGTCAGATCGGCGATGACGCAATGGCGGTATTGCAGTCGCACAGCTGGCCGGGCAATATCCGGCAACTTCGCAATAATATTGAACGTTTGCTTATTCTGGCGCGCGGTGATGATACAAATTCCGTGATAACGGCGGATCTACTTCCTGCCGAAGTCGGAGACACTCTACCTCGCGCGCCCAACCAAAGCGACCAGCACATCATGGCGCTTCCGCTGCGCGAGGCTCGTGAATTATTTGAGAAAGAATACCTCATCGCACAGATCAACCGCTTCGGCGGTAACATCTCGCGTACCGCTGAATTTGTCGGCATGGAGCGCTCGGCACTGCATCGCAAATTAAAATCTCTTGGAGTCTAAGAATGTCGCGAATTGCCTATGTGAACGGCCAATATGTTTTGCATGCCGAAGCTTCCGTTCATATCGAAGACCGGGGATATCAATTTGCCGACGGTGTCTACGAAGTCTGTGAAATCCGCGAGGGGTACATTGTTGACATCACGCGGCACCTAGACCGGTTAGACAGGTCACTCAGTGAACTTTCAATCGCACGGCCGATGTCGCGTAATGCACTCGTCCATGTCATCCGCGAAACAGTGCGGCGCAATGGCGTGAGCGATGGCATGTTTTATTTGCAAGTGACGCGCGGTGTCGCGAAGCGGGATCACGTGTTTCCAGATAAAACTGTTCCGTCGTCGCTGGTGGTTACTGCAAAACGCGTCGACCGCTCTCTGGGAACGGCTAGAGCGGCCAAAGGCATACGCGTTATTACCGTCCCAGAGAACCGTTGGGAGCGCGTCGATATCAAGACCGTCGGCTTGCTGCCCAATGTCATGGCGCGCCAAAAGGCAAAAGAGGCGGGCGCCTACGAGGCGTGGTTTGTTGACGATCGCGGCTTCGTCAAAGAAGGCGCTGCTACGAATGCTTGGATCATCACAATGGACGGCGTGTTGGTCACCCGTCCAGCAGAGTTTGGCATTCTGCGCGGCGTAACCCGCACGACGCTGTTCGATTTGGCTAAAAAACTTAACGTGCGAATCGAAGAAAGAGAATTCTCCGTCGACGAAGCAAAAGGTGCCCGCGAGGCCTTCATCACAGCCGCAACCACGCTCGTAATGCCGGTTGTAGCGATCGATGGTGCCCCAATCGCCAATGGCGACCCGGGAAGCTTATCACTTTCCCTACGGGAAGCATTTTTTGACGTTGCGGAAAAAATCAGAGCCTGATAACCCAAAATGAGACAACAACAACCAACGGTTTATTTGCATCAGGCAAATGCTGCACTAAACTTTAAATAAACGTCCATCAGAGGGCAAGAGCGCGTCAAGAAGCGTCACGTAGAAAGCAGAAAAATGGCTGAGAAGTCGCAAAATCTTCAGGACCTGTTCTTAAATTCGGTCCGTAAACAAAAAAATTCGCTGACGATTTTTTTGGTCAATGGAGTAAAACTCACCGGCGTTGTGACATCGTTCGACAATTTCTGCGTTCTATTGCGCCGCGACGGACACTCGCAACTTGTTTACAAGCACGCTATTTCAACCATTATGCCGAGCATGCCGGTACAGATGTTTGAAGGCGAGGATGACGATCGGGATAATTGACAATTATCGACACCGCAGAGAAATCTTCTACGCACGAAGTTGCTGACAGACAAACCCGCGCGGCTGTAATCGTGCCGCGCTTGAAACGTTTGGGCCGTCGATCACCAAGCGCTTCTGACGAGCGTATGAATGCAAGAAGCGACGAGGCGCGGCTCGAGGAAGCCTGCGGTCTCGGCCTCGCCATTGATCTCAACATTGTCCATCGCACGGTTATTTCCATTGCCACGCCGAAAGCGGGGACACTGATTGGTTCCGGCATGGTGGAGACGATTGGCGAGCTCATCAAAGAGCAGGAAATCGACCTTGTAATCGTCGATCATGCGCTCACACCGGTGCAGCAGCGTAATCTTGAAAAAGCGTGGAACACCAAAGTCATTGACCGCACTGGGCTCATTCTCGAAATTTTTGGACGCCGTGCAAAGACGCGCGAAGGCGTGCTTCAGGTCGAGTTGGCGCATCTGACTTATCAGAAGGGTCGATTGGTTCGTTCTTGGACCCATTTGGAGCGGCAACGCGGCGGCGGTGGCTTCATGGGCGGCCCCGGCGAAACACAGATCGAAACTGATCGCCGGCTTTTGCAGGATAAGATTGACCGCTTAAAGCTGGAACTTGAGCAGGTCACCCGCACACGCATGTTGCACCGCGCTAAGCGCAAGAAGGTGCCGCAACCAATTGTGGCCCTTGTGGGCTATACCAATGCCGGCAAATCAACGCTGTTTAATCGCCTGACAGGGGCAGGGGTACTAGCAGAGAACATGCTGTTCGCCACGCTTGATCCAACCCTTCGCAAACTCACTTTGCCGCACGGCCGCTTGTGCATCTTGTCCGATACGGTCGGGTTCATTTCCAATCTACCGACCCATCTCGTCGCTGCATTCAGAGCGACGCTTGAAGAGGTAATCGAGGCCGATCTCATCTTGCACGTGCGCGATGTATCAGACCCGGACACCATGGCGCAGGCCGATGATGTCAACCGGATTCTCGGCGACCTTGGCATCGGCCCGGATCAAGACGAGCATGTCATCGACATTTGGAACAAGATTGATCTGATAAACTCCGATGACCGTGCGGATCGATTTAATCACCTGAAGAGCGGTCATAAGAACGAACGCCAAATCGTCGAATTATCCGCCGTAACAGGCGAGGGCGTGGATAGACTTGTGGATATAATCGAAGCAAAAATCGCTGGCGGCCTTGAAGACGTGCGGGTTAAATTGCCTGTGTCAAAGATGGCCGACCTCGGGTGGATTTACAAGAACTCGGAAATTGTCGGGCGCAAAGACAATAAAGACGGTAGTATCACATTCGATTTGCGCATGACCGCAATGTCCAGCAATGAGTTGAAAGAACGCCTCGCAAGGCATTGATACTATTTGGGTAATTCCAATTTTTTGGCTTCAAGCCAAAGCGCTTCCATGCGTTCTAAACCCGCATTTTTCAATTCAATTCCAGCATCATGCAAGCTGTCTTCAATGTGCCGGAAGCGTCGCCTGAATTTATCGTTGGTCGCCTTCAATGCATCCTCTGGGTCAATATCCAAATGACGCCCGAGATTAATAAGAGCGAACAGCAAGTCACCATATTCGCCGCGTGCCTTGTCCGAGTTACCGGTTTTAAGCTCATGGCGCAATTCCGCGATTTCCTCTTCGATTTTATCGAGGATTGGCTCGGCATGGTCCCAGTCAAATCCAACCTTGGCAGCACGTTGTTGCAGTTTCAGTCCACGGGTGAGGGCGGGTAGGTTTAGAGGCACGTCATCAAGAAATCCGTTGTCCGGTTTCTGCGTCAACCCATTGGCAAGCCGCCGCTGGGCTTTCTCAGCTTTCTCTTCAAACTTTATCTTATCCCAATTGCCCTTGGCGAGTTTCGCACCAGGCACTGCTGCATCACCGAACACATGAGGGTGGCGGCGGATCATTTTCGTAGTGATACGCTCGACGACATCTTCGAATGTGAAGGCAGATTGTTCGCTGGCCATTTGTGAATGGAACACGACTTGCAACAGGAGATCACCAAGTTCTTCACACAGATCGTCCATGTCATCGCGTTCGATCGCGTCCGCGACTTCGTAAGCCTCTTCAAGGGTATAGGGGACAATGCTCTCAAAATTCTGTTCGAGATCCCATGGGCAGCCGGTCACTGGCGTTCTGAGTGCCGTCATGATTTCGAGCAGGCGGGAAATTTCGCGAGAGGGTTTCATGAAGCACCTGATAAATAGGGATTGGCAAAACCGACTTAGGTCATCAAGGTGTCCATGCCTTAAGCATGGAGCAGCAATTGTCCACAACCAAAAATCCAATTCATGTCATGGTGATCGGTGCAGCCGGAATGCTAGGGCGCAAACTTATTGACAAAATTATTACCGAGGAGGGTGCCCTCGGTAGTGATGTGTCGCGTCTCACGCTTGTTGACGTCATAGAACCCGGCGACATCTTGGGGTTCAGCGGAGCTTGCGAGACGATTGCAATAGACCTATCCCAGCCCGGCGTGGCAGCTAATCTCATCGCCCGCAGACCTGATCTGATTTTTCATCTCGCCGCGATTGTTTCCGGCGAAGCCGAAGCGGATTTTGATAAGGGTTACCGTGTTAATCTCGGTGGCACGCGGCTTCTGTTCGAAGCCATACGGGGTGAGGGCGCTGGGGCACACTATAAGCCAAAAGTGGTCTTCGCGTCCTCCATAGCTGTGTTTGGCACACCGTTTCCTGACAAGATCAGCGATGAGTTTTTCACTACCCCTTTGACCAGTTATGGAACCCAGAAAGCCATTTGCGAGCTACTTCTATCGGATTATTCGCGGCGCGGCATTTTCGATGGCATCGGCCTCCGATTGCCCACCATCTGCATTCGTCCGGGTCAGCCGAACAAAGCCGCATCCGGATTTTTCTCCAATATCCTGCGCGAACCGCTGGCCGGGAAGGAAGCTGTGCTACCGGTAGATGAGAGTGTACGCCATTGGTTTGCCAGTCCTCGCGCCGCTGTCGGGTTTATGGCGCATGCAACAAAACTTGACTTGGCATCGCTCGGACCACGCCGAAATCTTAACATGCCGGGATTGTCCGCAACTGTTGGCGAACAAATACAAGCAATGCGTCGGATCGCGGGCGATGAAGCGGTTAGGTTGATCCGGCGTAAGCCCGACGAGACAATCCAAAGGATAGTGGCCGGTTGGCCCTCAGACTTTGAAACAACGCGCGCCTCGGCGTTAGGCTTTAAGGCAGAGACGAGCTTCGAGGAGATTATTCGGATTCATATAGAAGACAGCTTCGTGGAGTTGGGCTAAAGCCGACCAATTTTACCATACGTCATGTACGCGCCACATGAACTGCGACTTTTCGAGCGAGTTTGATTTTGGCTAATCATGTCGCTTTGTCCAGTACCTTTTCCTTGAATACCTCCGCTGGTGTTTTCCATCCTAAGCACTTTCTTGGAGTGCTATTGAGCCCGTCGCAGATGGATTTGAGTTGACTTTCCGAGATCGTTGTCGGGTCGATCTCTCTTGGTAACCATCGGCGCGCCCTGCGATTGGTATTTTCGACCGTGCCCTTTTGCCAAGGGCTTTGAGGATCACAAAACCAAGTCTGTATTCCGACATTGGCTTGCAGATGTGGCCAGTCGATAAACTCGCTGCCACGATCGAACGTAACCGAACGACGAGCTGTGACGGGCAGGGCACCGAGAACGTGGATTAGCGAATCCATGATGGGTCTGGTTCGGCGATCCCGGTTCTTCAAGATTAGCGTGAATCTGCTTAATCGCTCAACCATCGAAGTCACGTTCGTTTGCCCGAATTTCTGCTTGAATAGCATCAAATCCCCCTCCCAATGGCCAAACTCGCCCCGATGAGCCACGATCTCCGGACGGAATAATATGCTGTTTTCCCTCTTGAATTTCGGAGCTGTGCGTTTGCGCGCCCCTCTCTTGCGTCTCTTTCTTCGATGCTCCGGCAGATACCACCAAAGAGCATGCTTGCGGCCTTCATCGGAATAGACAAATCGATAAATCGTTTCTTGGCAGACACGAACAGGCGCTTTCTCCAACCGCATACGACCGGCAATTTGCTCAGGCGTCCAGCCTGCCTTTACCCGCTCAATAATCAGCTCTTGAAGCCCAAAATGTCGGATCAATTTACGATCCTTCGCACGGCGCGTTGCAGACTTCATCTTCGCCACCATAAAGAAGTAGCCTGTGACATGCGGCATGATATGATCTTGAAAGTGGTTCCGCTTCAACTCGCGAAAGATCGTCGATCTGTGACGACTGAGCTTCTCCGCGATAACGTCAACGCTGATCTTCGCAACGCGCCATTGTTCAAGCTTCCGGCGTTC
>JANOYJ010000428.1:0-2898 GCA_031428815.1 Phyllobacterium sp. | reverse complement strand
CTATGAGCGCCGCAAGGAGTTCAAGAAAGCCGCGCAATCCTATGCCCGCGCCGCAAGCCTTGATCCAACCTATCAGCCAGCACTGGACGGTTTGGGACGTGTGCGTAACGGCGGATGACGGATAATCGAACGCTGAGATTGACGTCGAACGTCAAAAATTCATAAATTGGCCTGAATCCAACCCGCTACTTCTCTTGCAGTGGGAAACGAGCTTACAGCACCATATTTAGTCGTTGACAGAGCGGCAGCGACATTCGCGTACCGGGCAGCCTCAATTGGCATATCACCTGCCGCGAGCCGGGCAAGAAAAGCGCCGCCAAATGCGTCTCCGGCACCAGTAGCGTCAATTGAATCGACAACTATCACCGGTAAAAACTCTCGACTTTCCGGCGTGGCGATGAACGCTCCTTTCGCGCCAAGCGTCAAAGCCACCATGCCAGCTCCAAGCCCCAAGTAAAAATCAGCGATCCCGTTTGGATCGGTCAATCCAGTGAGCTTTTGTGTGTCTTCAATGCTTGGACGTGCAATATCGGCGAAGGCGATGGCCGAATGTATGACCTCGCGAGCCCGCTCGAGTGGCCAAAGTTTAAGCCGCAAATTTGTGTCATAAGAAACCAAAACCCCGGCATCTTTGGCGCATTTTATCGCGGCGATTACAGTTTCAGCAGCATCGTTGGATATGGCTTGAGAGATGCCTGATACGTGAAGAATCTTGGCATTTTGAATATAAGACCATGGAAGCTCCGTTGGACGCATCATTGATGCCGCGCTGCCGTTGCGCCGATAGGTAAAGTCATGACCCTCGACCCCGTGGGTAACAAAATAGATACCCGACGGCGAAGCGGAGTCCTTGATGACATGTCTAGCGTCGACACCATCTTCGGCCCATTGCTTGTGTAGAATTTCTGCAAATAGATCATCACCAAGGCGGCTGATATAGCCGCTCGTCGCGCCAAGGCGGGCGGCGGCAATGACGCAGTTCGAGGTGTCACCACCGCAACTAACGCCAAACGAGCCATCCGTGCGCTGGTTAAACTCCACCATCGCCTCACCAAGGCCGATAATGTCAAAAGCTTGCTTGTCCATTGCCATGTATACGACGCAAATACTGTGCCTCACAATGTCAAGGCTGCACCGAGATTGTTACGTCGCAAAGGATTAAAAATGCACGCATTTCTGCGAAGGGTCGCCGGATCCTCGGTTCCGATACCAATTGTAATTTAATGACAGGACTTAACCTGGCGTCAACGGATCGCGTGTTCTTCCGCTCTCACGTAAAATTCATCCGGCACGTGTACCGTCATCAGTTCAATATTCCTTTGGACGCTCGACGCCTTTGCCGTACCAACCAGAACTGAAGCAATGTTAGTGTTGCGTAGTGGAAATTGGAGTGCCGCCGCAGCCAGCGGAATGCCATAGTCATTGGCGAGCCTTTGAAGCGCGGTTACCCGGGCAACAACATCCGGTGACGGCGCCGCATAATCAAAATGCGCGTCCCGCACCGGACCTGTCGCAAGAATGCCCGAGTTAAAAACGCCCCCGATCACCAGAGATGTTCTCCGGTCCTGACACAGCGGCAATAATTTTCTTTCAGCGCTTCTGTCGAGCAATGTGTAACGGCCCGCCAACAAAATACAGTCAATGTCAGTCTCAGCCATCACATCGAGACAGACCTGCACCTCATTGACGCCAAGCCCCCACCCTTTAATGACGCCCGCCGCTTTCAACTCTTGCAACGCCCTGATGCCCGATCCGCAAAAATCACGAAAATGTCGAGCGTTTCGTTCCGCACCATGCGTCAGGACGCCAATGTCGTGAACATAGAGAATGTCGATGCGGTTGAGGCCAAGCCGGGCATAGCTCATCTCAACCGATTTCATGATCGCATCATAGGAATAATCAAAATCGACAGCGAAGGGCAACGCTTTGACATAACCGTTTCCGGGCGCTTGGTCCGCAGGAACCGGGCGCAACAATCGACCGACTTTTGTCGAAAGAACGGCATCATCGATGCCGTGCTCCCGGATGAAATCACCCATGCGCCGCTCAGATAGTCCCGCGCCGTAAAATGGCGCGGTATCGAACATACGTGCGCCGGAATCCCAAGCGGCTTGCATTGCCGCGTTGGCGGTTTGCAGCGAACTTTCTCGATAGAGCCCGCCGATAGCTGCGCCACCGAATCCAATTTCGGTGACCATAAGCCCGGTGGTTCCGATCTGCCGTTTTTTCATACTGTTCTCACAACGTTGCCCCAAGGTGCCAAGGTACGAACTCATTGTCCCCATAACCGAATTCTTCGCTCTTGGATTTGCGCCCTGATGCCGTCTCAATGATGAGTTCAAAAATGGCGCGCCCGGAATCTTCGAGTGACAAGTCTCCAGAAACAATGGGGCCACAATCGATGTCCATGTCGTCGGGCATTGATCGGAACAGAGCGGAGTTACTCGCAAGTTTTAAGGAGGGTGTCGGGCGGCAACCAAAGCACGAGCCCCGTCCTGTCGTGAAGGCAATGATATTTGCGCCACCGGCCACTTGACCCGTTGCCGAGACCGGATCGTAGCCTGGTGTGTCCATGAATACCAGACCATGCTCTGTCACTTTTTCTGCATAGGCATAGACCGCGTTCAGCGGGCTTTGCCCACCTTTAGCCACCGCACCCAGCGACTTCTCTAAGATTGTCGTCAACCCGCCGCGCTTGTTCCCCGGCGATGGATTATTGTCGAGCGAAGCGCCGTGCATAGCAGCATAGTTACGCCACCAATCGATCAATCCGTCGAGTTTTGCGGCGATGTCAGGGGATGCGGCGCGAGAACCCAACAGATGCTCGGCACCAAAAATCTCAGACGTTTCAGAAAGAATCGCTGTCCCGCCAGCGCCCGCAAGGAGATCGACCGCGAC
>JANOYJ010000427.1:0-5041 GCA_031428815.1 Phyllobacterium sp. | reverse complement strand
AAGACTTCATGCGCCGTGCGAAACAAGATGTCGCCCTGCTCCGTTAGAATGAGGCCGCGCGCATGACGGTTAAACAGCGCAACACCGACATCTTGCTCCAAAGAAGACACTTGCCGCGAAATCGCAGATTGTGACAAATGCAGTTTGTCAGCCGCATGGGTAAAAGACCCGGCCTCGGCAGCCGCGTGAAATATCCGAAGTTTGTCCCAATCAAGTGGCATCGTTTAACTCCGGATCATCCAAAGGCGTATGAGAGCCTATTCGGCTGCGTCGCGATGCGCTTCCAACCCGGCAATATATTTCTCAGCCTCCAGAGCAGCCATACAACCAAGACCCGCCGCTGTCACTGCTTGTCGGAAAACATCATCCGCAACATCACCGGCAGCAAACACGCCGGGAACATCCGTCGCGGTCGATCCCGGCACTGTCCAAAGATAGCCGTTCGGCTTCTGGCGCAGCTTGCCTTTGAAGAGTTCGACAGCGGGCGCATGGCCAATCGCCACGAACACACCATGAGTAGCGATTTCCGTTAACTCGCCCGACACGACATTCTTCAGGCGAACGCCGGTGACAGACGGCAGGCCTTCGGTCGTGCCAAGCACTTCATCAATGGCGCTGTTCCAAATGACCTTAACATTGGCCTTGGCAAACAGCCGGTCTTGCAAAATACGCTCGCCACGAAACTCGGTGCGCCGGTGGACGACTGTGACGTTCTTGGCGATATTTGACAAATATAAGGCTTCCTCCACGGCCGAATTACCGCCGCCGACGACAACAACATCCTTGCCGCGATAGAAAAAGCCGTCACAAGTCGCGCAGGCTGACACACCAAAACCGGAATATTTCTGTTCGGATGGAATGCCAAGCCATTTTGCTTGCGCACCCGTCGCGACCACAAGCGCGTCGCAGGTATAAACCGCACCGCTGTCACCCACCGCCCGGAACGGGCGCACTGACAAATCAACGCTGACTATAATATCAGTGACAATATTCGCGCCGACATGCTGCGCTTGCGCGAGCATTTGCTCCATCAACCACGGGCCTTGGACGGGCTCGGCAAAGCCCGGATAGTTTTCCACATCCGTCGTGATCGTCAATTGCCCACCCTGTTGCAGCCCTGCGACAAGTGTTGGCTTCAGCATCGCGCGCGCGGCATATATGGCGGCGGTATAGCCGGCGGGGCCGGAGCCGATAATGAGAACGGGAGAGTGTTGCGCAGACATAGAAAATCCTTCGAGTCCGCAAAATGGCGGAAATACTTATGAGTTTCAGTGAAATATTGCTGAACATCTACCGTTACAAGGGGCGGCGATTCAAGGTTGATTGTCGCGGTTCCAATCGAAGAGCACAGAAAAGCGTTCCAAATTATGGACAATTCCTGATCGAAACTCAGATGGCTTAGGCCAAGAGCATTTCCGCATTTGATGGAATCATCAAACGCAAAGGACAATGCGACAAATCAAATACCTAGAGCAAAGTGGCGGTTCCGTGAAATGCCACTTTGCTCTAGGAGCTCACGATAGACGGCAATAAGTGCCTTGGCTTCGTTCTCAAGTCGGAACTTCTCAACAACATGCTCCCGCGCACGTAAACCGGTTTCTAAAGTTTTGTCCGGGGTCGCCACGAAGTCCCGAATGGCCGCTGTCAAAGCAGCCAGATTATCCGCCGGAACCACCGCTCCAACACTGTCAACAACCAGTTCTGCGTAAGCCCCCGCATCGCTTGTGACCACCGTCGTGCCGGACGCCATCGCTTCGAGCGGGGTTAAACCAAAACCCTCATTGCGCGACGGCGCAACAAACAAAGAGAACCGCCGGTACCAAACTTTTATGTCAGTAACCTCGCCCAGAAACAGAATGCGGTCCTGCAAGCCGGAAGCAGCGATTCTGTCACGCAATTCTTGCTCAAAACCCTGATGTTCGGATGTGGTGCGCCCGGTGATGATCGCGGTCCAATCTGGAAACTGCGGCAAGAGCGCAATCATCGCTTCGACGAAAAGGTCGGTCCCTTTTTGATGACGGATTCGTCCGGAACAACCCACCGCAAATTTTCCCGGAAGTCCCGAGGCCGCAAAGTAATCCTGAGGAGTCGAAGCCGGATGAAAGGCCTCCGTGTCGATTCCATGCAATATGACATCGTGCGGCACGGTGAGAAACGCGCCGGACCGCGCGCTTGTCGCGATGACGCGGTCCATCCGCCGGATCAGCCATTTGGTGAACGGCCTATGGTCACGCTGCGCTGCCGACGTGAAAACCAGTTTCACTTTCATGCGAAGAATGTGTCGCAACACCAGACCTGCAATCATCTCCACATTGCGGCGGGCGTGCCAAATACGAACATGACTTCCGACCGGCGAAAACCAAAGCCTCCAGATATCCTGAAGACGCATCACCGGCACCACATCCGGTAACCCGGGGCCAAAAGCGGCGATGTTAAGCCCCAGTGCGCGTTGCAGCGGCATGAGCTGCACGATTGTTGAGGTGACACCGGATAAACGTCGTTTGAAGTTGGGCGCGATCACCAAAGTTTCGTGAACGTTGACATATGTTTTCATCGCCTCAGCGACCTGAATGCGGAAACACTTAAATGAACTTCACACTGATAATTTCATAACCCCGCGCCCCGCCCGGTGCATTGACCTCAATCGCATCACCTTCGGACTTGCCAATCAAAGCGCGGGCAATCGGCGAAGAAATTGAGATCTTTCCACCCTTAACATCGGCCTCTTGATCGCCGACAATCTGATAAATCTTCTTCTCTTCACTATCATCGTCCACCAGCGTTACTGTCGCACCAAAGACGATTTTCTTGCCGGTTTGCTTGGTGACATCAATGATTTCAGCGCGTCCGAGAAAACTTTCCAATTCGCCCACACGGCCTTCATTCAGCGATTGCTGCTCTTTGGCCGCGTGATACTCCGCATTTTCCGACAGATCGCCATGCGCACGGGCTTCCGAAATGGCCGCGATGATGCGTTGACGCTCATTCTGTTGACGCCAGCGAAGCTCTTCCTTGAGTTTTGCATACCCACCGGCGGTCATTGGAACCATTTCCATCAGTCAAATCCTCTTAATCTCGCGAGTCCACTAGAGCATTTCCGCTTTTGATGGAATCATCAAAAGCAAGGACAATGCAACAAATCAACAGCATAGAGCGAAGTGGCGGTTTCGTTAAACGTCACTTTGCTCTAACAAAAGAAACGGCCCCCAACTTGCAAGGTCTGGGGACCGCTTCGAACAAATCAGAAAGATTATAGCAGCTTAGCGACGAATTTCACGCACAAAATCCGCCATGTGCCAAGCTTTAATTATAGGGCGCCAAGTTCTTTTCAAGTTCAGCATATTCAGGGCATTCGCCCTTGCAGCGGTTCTTGATTTCGAGCAATTGGCCTTTAGCGCCGGAAATGTCGCCCATCTGGATCAAGGCTTCGCCGAGATATTCGCGCACCAGCGTGTAGTCAGGGTCAATCTCAAGCGCCTGTTTGTAATAGGTAAGCCCCACCTCGATCTGGCCGGACTTGCGATAAGAATAACCGATATAGTTCAACACGCGCTTGTCTTGCGGATTGGATACATAGTTCAGAGTGGTAATCGCCTCGTCATAGCGACCTGCCTTCGCCAGCCAACGCCCGGCTTCATACAGGCTTTCATCATCAAGCGAGCCGTTCTGTGCGTCTTGGCATTCCTTTTTCACTTTATTCCAAACGCGGCCATCTTCTTTACATTTAGCCTTCGCGGCCGCCTGTTTCGGCGTCAATTCCTCGGTGTCTGCCGTATCAGCAGCAGGTGCATCCCCCGCTGCGAAGGCTACGGGCATAGCCAATGCGAAGGAAAACAGTGCCGCCAGTGACAGTGATTTGACATAAGAATTCATCGTTTTGATTCCTCGTGAGCGGTCGCTTCAATGAAAGAATATGGCGTATTCCCAAGATATCCAGTCACGTTTGGGTGAAGTTCATGACAGCGATTCCCGAACCTCCCGCCGCCACATGAATTTGAGGCCCGACCAGACCTCGTCAACCGCGCAGACTTTCACATCGACCAACCCGGTTGGAAGAATCACTTCGCGCAGCACATTTTCGGTAATGTCAGTCGGCATTTTCGACGCTTTTTTCGGCCATGAAATCCAAAGCATGCCCTCCGGTTTGAGTAGATCGCCAATTGCTTTGATATTGTCTTCCAAGCGGGTGCGACGTGTTTCGAACCAATGCACCACATCCATCCGGCGCGGACCGGCGATGGGCGCGAACGCGACCGAAGAGAAGTGGGGAAACGACGTAATTTCTTCAATCGAAGATGGGACTGCGATCAAAAGTGCCGCACTTCCTTCCTTGTAGCCAAGTTTTTTAACCAGTGAATTGGGTGAATACCCAGCCATTATGGCTCCTAAACCGCTTCAGATGCTTCCTGCTTCACAGTACCGCGAAGCCCTGCGGCCACAACAACGCCAATCGCCATCAACAACGCTGCCGCATAGAACGGAAGACCGGGCACATTGAGGCCCTTTGCCGGATCAATAGCAAAGGCGAAGGCCATGGCAAAAGCCCACGGCGCAATAAGACCCGATAGCCCCATGAGACTGGCATTGGCACCCTGCAAACGCCCCTGTTCATCGGCACCAACCTCGTGTGTCATGAGTGCCGTTGCTGCGGGTTGCGCAAAGCCCCAAAGTGCCATGACCGGCACGCCAATGAGAAAGATCGCACCCGTCGGCGCATAGCCGTAAATCCAGAAGCCCACCGCGCCCATCAGCAATCCGAAAGCCAATGCGTTCTTCTCACCAATTCGCTTGACCACGGGTCTAATCAGCCCGCCCTGTACAATCATCGCCGCAACACCCACACCCGCAAGGACCAAACCCACCTCCCGCTCCTGCCAATTATAGCGATAACCCATATAAAGGACGGCGCAGGCCGGCAGCACATGATGCGAGAGTTGGAATAGAAAGCCGATAAAGCCCAGACGCATCAACTGGCTGTTACGTCCGAGCATTTTAAGCGACGTAATCGGGTTGGCCGCTTTGAGTTTGAACGGCGAACGCA
>JANOYJ010000426.1:0-1871 GCA_031428815.1 Phyllobacterium sp. | reverse complement strand
CTTCGGCCTGCCGCACCGGCACGGCATCAACGCCGGATTTATCCCCATGGTCATTGGCGCAGGCATGACCTCCGCCATCATGAACCCCTGCCGCCCGCAAGAAATGGAAGCGGTGCGCGCCGCCAACGTCCTCAACGGCACCGACCCGTCGTGCGAGCAATGGATCAAAACCTACCGCGACTACGCGCCGGTGGCGCCCGGTGCCGCGCCAGCCCCTGTCGCTGCCCCGCAAGCCGGTGGCCGTCGCGGCGGACGCTCGGCGCGAGTTGGGACCGCCTGATGAAAAAGACGCAAAGCGAACTCGCCAGCATCGGACTTTTCGCGCCGATGGTCATCGCGCAACGCATGTCGCGCATGATGCTGCCGGAGATAATGCGCACCGCAAACGACCGTGCCGAAGATACACGCATGGTCAAAGAAAAAACCAAAGCCGCCACCGACGGTATGATGGCGGCCAATGTCGAACTCGGCCAGCAAATGATGGATGCATGGATTGGCATGGCGTTTGGAAAAATGCCGCAGCCGATGAAGGCAGCGGACGCTATCGCCTCTGCAGCACTGAAGCCTGCAAGGCGGCAAGTGAAGGCGAACGTGAAGAGGCTTTCGAAGTGACATTAGCGGAAGGCGCAGCGCGAGGCACCCCCCTCTGCCTACCGGCATCTCCCCCACAAGGAGGGAGATTACGCGCTCCATCGCTTTCGTCTTTCTTTTCATTAATGAAGGAAGAGCAAAACGGCACAGTTTCCAATCTCCCCCCTTGTGGGGGAGATGTCCGGCAGGACAGAGGGGGGTGCCTCGCGCCGGACCTTGTAGAAAATGTAACATTGCGATGACCGACCCCCTCGTCCTCTTTATGCCTTCCGGCAAACGCGGGCGTTTCGCCGTTGGCACACCGGTGCTCGACGCTGCACGCCAGCTTGGCGTCTATGTCGAAAGCGTCTGCGGCGGGCGGGCGACGTGCGGGCGCTGTCAGGTTGAGGTGCAGGAAGGCAATTTCGCCAAGCACAAGATCACGTCGTCCAACGACCATATTTCCGAACGCGGCCCCAAGGAATTGCGCTATGCGCAAGTGCGTGAGATCGCGCCCAACCGCCGCCTCTCATGCTCCGCCACCATTCAGGGCGACCTCGTCATCGACGTGCCGCAGGACACCGTCATCAACGCGCAGGTCATTCGCAAAGCCGTCGGGGACCGCGTCATTGAGCGCAATCCTGCGGTGCGTCTCTGTTACGTAGAGATCGAAGAGCCGGACATGCACAAGCCACTCGGCGACATGGACCGGCTGATACTCGCGCTCGAAAAAGAATGGGGATACAAGGGCTTGGAGGCGGATTTTTATCTGCTGTCCAAGGTGCAGTCTGTTCTTCGAAAGGGCAATTGGGGCGTCACCGCCGCCATCCACAAGGACGACGAGCAGACCGCGCCGCGCATCATCGCGCTGTGGCCCGGCCTGCATAACGAGGCCTATGGTATCGCCTGCGACATCGGCTCGACCACCATCGCCATGCACCTCGTCTCGCTGCTTTCCGGCCGCGTCGCCGCCTCCGCCGGTATGCAAAATCCGCAGATCCGCTTCGGCGAAGATCTGATGAGCCGCGTCTCCTATGTGATGATGAACCCGGGCGGCGAGGAGGCGATCACGAAGGCGGTGCGCGAGGCGGTCAATGCGCTGGTCGATCAGGTCTGCACGGAGGGCAAAGTCGCGCGCACCGATATTCTCGACGCGGTGTTTGTCGGCAATCCGGTCATGCACCATTTCTTCTTGGGGATCGACCCGACCGAACTCGGCGGCGCACCCTTTGCGCTCGCCGTTTCCGGCGCGATCAAAGCGAAAACCGCTGACATCGGCATCCCTCTCAATGAAGGCGCAC
>JANOYJ010000425.1:0-12389 GCA_031428815.1 Phyllobacterium sp. | reverse complement strand
CCGGAAAAGAGTTTTATCCGCTGGGCGGTAGCCGAGGGGCATACTGTTTTCGTTTTGTCATGGGTGAACCCCGATGAGCGGCACCGGCACAAAAACTGGGAAGCCTATATCAATGAGGGCATCATCTTCGGCCTCGACACCGTGGAGGAATCCACCGGCGAGCGCGATGTGAATGTCATCGGTTATTGTGTCGGCGGCACGCTCTTAGCGGCAGGTTTAGCGTTGATGGCGCGTAATGGCGAGGACCGGATTAAATCTGCGACGTTGTTCACCACGCAGGTGGACTTTACAGAGGCAGGCGAACTCAAGGTTTTCTTTGATGAAGAGCAGATCAAATCGCTTGAAACGTCAATGAACGTCTCGGGTTATTTAAACGGCACTAAAATGGCCAACGCGTTTAATATGCTGCGATCGGGCGATCTCATCTGGCCTTATATCGTCAATAATTACATGAGGGGCAAAACGCCTGCGCCATTTGATCTTCTCTATTGGAATTCAGACACGACCCGCATGACGGCGGCCAATCATTCGTTTTACCTGCGCAAATGTTATCTCGAAAATGCGCTGACGGAAGGTAAAATGATGCTTTCCGGTGCGCCAGTCCATCTTTCAGATGTCAAAATCCCGATCTACAGCCTCGCCGCCCGCGAAGACCACATCGCCCCTGCCCGCTCGGCCTTTCTCGGATGCCAGTTTTTCGGCGGCGATGTGACTTATGTGATGTCAGGATCGGGTCATATTGCCGGGGTCATCAACCCGCCGGACAAGCACAAATATCAGTATTGGACCGGTGGGAAGCCTCTCGGTAGTTTTGACGATTGGGTTGCCAAAGCCACCGAGCATCCGGGGTCATGGTGGCCGAATTGGCAGGAATGGATATTGGGCTTAGACAATCACCTCGTCCCGGCCCGCGAGCCCGGCGGCAATAAGCTCAAACCGCTGGGCGATGCGCCGGGCGAGTATGTGCGGGTCAGGGTTTAGATCAGGCTTTTGGCGTAAACGGTCTCCGTCATGAATGTTGGAGCAAGTTCTTAACCTCATGGCTAACCCCTCCTTGCCCGAACGCGTATTTTCGAACATAATGTCCTCTGGGGATAAAACGTCGGCTATCACAATTAGTGTGGGTTGACGCAGTGGCTGAGATCGTATGACCGACCCCTTTGGCGAGAAGAAAACCCCACACAAAAAGCCGTCCCGGCTCTTGGCGCTGGATGCTTGGATTGATTCCATGCTGTATGAAGCCGGGTTTCGATCGCGCGAAATATGGGAAAATGTCACCATATTTTCACGACGTTTCCGTGTGTCGGGCGTAAAGCGGTTTTTTGTCGAAGTTCTCGGTGAAGGACTGACGCTCGGAACTGCCGGATTTGCTGCGCTACTTGTTCTCGCCCAACCATCTTTTAATGAAACAAGTGGTGATTGGCGTAAACAATCAGAATTTGCGGTCACATTTCTGGATCGCTACGGCAACGAGATCGGTCAGCGCGGCATTATCCATAAGGATGTCGTGCCCATTGATGAGCTGCCTGACCACGTCATTAAAGCGGTGTTAGCCACGGAAGATCGTCGGTTTTTCGACCATGTCGGACTTGATTTTTTCGGACTGGCGCGTGCCATGAACGAAAATATTCGAGCTAACGGCGTCGTTCAAGGCGGGTCGACGATTACACAACAATTGGCGAAGAACCTGTTTCTTACCAATGAGCGAACGATCGAGCGGAAAATCAAGGAAGCGTTTTTATCGATTTGGCTTGAATCTAATGTCTCCAAGAAAGAGATTTTGCAGCTCTATCTCGACCGCGCCTATATGGGCGGAGGCACGTTTGGCATTGCGGCAGCTTCTGACTTTTACTTTGGCAAGAACGTCAAGGATGTATCGCTCGCCGAAGCGGCGATGCTTGCCGGTCTTTTCAAGGCGCCGGCAAAATATGCGCCCCACATTAATCTCCCGGCCGCCCGTGCCCGTGCCAACGAGGTTTTGACCAATATGGTGCAAGGTGAATTGATGACCGAGGGGCAGGTCCTCGACGCCCGTCGACATCCCGCCAATATTGTCGAACGCACCGCGCATGAGGCACCGAATTATTTCCTCGATTGGGCTTTTGAAGATGTCAAAAAAATAGCCAGGGGCCTGCCGCAAACCTCGTTTGTCGTGCGCACGACGATTGATCTTGATTTGCAAAAGGCGAGTGAGGAATCGGTTGAATTTTTCCTGCGCCAAAACGGGCAGCAGTACAAAGTCACGCAATCGGCTGTTGTTATCCTGGAAAATGACGGCTCGGTGCGCGCGATGGTCGGCGGACGGGACTATGGTGCCTCACAGTTTAATCGAGCAACGGATGCGTTGCGCCAAGCTGGATCGTCTTTCAAACCTTATGTGTATGCCACTGCCATGGAAAATGGATTCACGCCTGAATCTACGATATCGGATGCACCGATTTCATGGGGAACATGGTCGCCGCAAAATTACACCCGCGGCTATTCCGGCAAGATGACGCTGACCACGGCCTTGGTGAAATCCATCAACACGGTGCCGGTGCGGCTCGCAAAAGATCACCTCGGCATCGATCCCATCGTCAAAATGGCGCATGTGATGGGTGTTGAATCCAAACTTGAAGAATTCAAGACGACGGTGCTTGGAACATCCGGCATGACCGTCATGGATCAAGCGACAGGCTATCTGACGCTTGCCAATGGCGGCTTTGCCGGCACGCGCCATGGATTCACGCAGATCCTCACCTATGCCGGTGATGTCATCTGGGATTACGCAAAGGACGGAGCAAAACCTGTCAGAGTTTTATCGGAGCAAGCCGACACATCGATGAATACCATTTTGGCGCAAGTGCCTGAATGGGGAACCGGGCGGCGGGCGGCGCTTGATAATACAAGGGTTGCCGGAAAAACGGGTACGACGCAGTCCTATCGCGATGCTTGGTTCGTGGGCTATACCGGCAATTACACTGCGGCAGTCTGGTATGGAAATGACGACTTTACACCGACAGAGAAAATGACCGGAGGCATTCTTCCGGCCATGACTTTCCAACGCTTCATGGCCTATGCGCATCAAAATGTTGACTTGAAGCCTATACCAGGTCTTGAAAAGCCATTCCCAGATGTGAAACCTAAAAGCGAAACTCCTCTAATCGCTGACGGATCAAAACCGGAGGATGGTTTAGTCGCGCCCACGCGCCCGAATGCGCTTACGCCACGCACCACCAAAGTCTTGAAAGAACTCAATGACATGTTCCGCGATGCGCCGCCTTTACCTCCGACGGGCGTTTGATCGTCCACCCTTGCGAAAAGCGCGCAAATCGCTCTATCCGTGAGCATGTTTAAAAGCATTGTTCTCATTGGCCTTGCGCTGGTCATTGCTCTTGGTGGCGGATCTTGGCTCACCTATCAATCCGTCACCGGCGTCGAGCGCTTTGGCGGCCTTCAGGTCGGACTTTGGATTGCCTTCCCGGATTTTGGCACACCAAATGCCGATCCTTATGCAAAAGCGCGCATCGCACGAAATGGATCTTTGCCGCTTGGTGCGGCGGAGGGGGTGCGTTTTTTCGCAGAGAAGGATTCGAATGGCCGGGATCTGATTTTCGGTTGCGACTACATTATCGAGGGCTCAAGCCCAATCGCGCGGCTTTGGACGCTTTACGCGAGTTCCAACGATGAGGTTCCTCTCAGTAGCGAGGACGATTGGCCATCGGTCCTCAACTCACGGCAAATCGTGCGTTTCGGCACAAATGCCATTACCATCCGTATCGCCCCGTCCGCACGGCCGGGTAATTGGCTGGCGGTGAAATCCACACGCCCGGGGACATACCACCTGGTCCTGTCGCTTTATGATACGCCCGTGGCAACCAATGCCGGTCTGGTTGATATGAAGTTCCCGGACATTCGCAGGGAGGGCTGCAATGGGTAAGCTCCTCTATGCTTTGATCGCTGGAATTGTCGGTGCCGGCATCGTTCACATTGCCACGCTGTTGCTCATTCCGACTGTATCCGACATTGACACTTGGACTCGGTTATCAAACCTTGGCACGCTTAACGCGTTCCATCGGGTGGAGCATGTCGGTGAGACCGCGATTTCAATTAGAGCTCTTGATCCTACCTTTGAAGTGGCCGCCTGCCGCTTCGATTTGAATGACGGACCTGTGCAGGTGATCTCAGACCTATCGGCCCCCTTCTGGTCGTTGTCGATTTACAACCGGCGCGGCGAAAATATATTCTCGATTAATGACCGCACGGCCAATGAGCCAAATCTTGACGTGATTATCGCCACGCCAAGGCAGGTGGTCGAGTTGCGCAAGAGTCTGGCACCGGAAGTGGACACCGCGATCATTGCTGAAAATGATATTGACGAAGGGTTCGTCGTTCTGCGCGCCTTTGTCGAGGATGCGAGCCTGATGCCGACGGTGCTCAGGTTTTTGGAAAGTGCAAGTTGTGATCTTTATTGACGATTAAAGTGCCAGCGGGAGTGTCGGTTCACTGGTTGATGGCCGACGCAGCGACAGAAGCTCCTTTGCCTCAAAGCGTTCATAGCGCACACCGGTAAAGAACAAGATTTGAGCCGGCGTCGCTAATTGCTCACTCGCTGCGGAGCGGCCTCGCTTTAATTCCGGGAATGCTAATACGGTTGCCATGCGGCCGATCCTGCTTGCGACTCACGATTCACCCAAAAAACACCCTCGACCCCAATACAAACGGCACAAGGTTAATAGTTTGCAAACGGATTGGGGATAAATTGAGAGAATATGCGTTTGTGAGTGTGAGTATATCGTGACCCCGACGTTCAGAGCCTTGGAATCAACAAACAGCCAGACCCGTAAGGATGAAATCGTCATCGCCGCTGTCAGCGCTTTCGCTTCGCGAACGCGACCGACGCGCCTTGACGCCAATCTACTTGAGGACTTGGTGCTTCCGACGCTGCCGCACACTGCCGATGCGACCCGCCGTATGGCTTCAGCCTGCCTTTCAGACCTGCCACATGCCCCGCACCGCATCGTCATGCGGCTTTGCGAGGAGAAAGTAGACATTTGCGCCGCGCTGCTCTTGCGCTCGCCTGTTCTGCAAGATGCTGACTTAATTAGCTTAATTGAAAAAAATGGGATTCCATTCGCCCGCGTCATCGCCCGCCGTGCGACGCTCACCCACAAAATTCGTGCTCTGCTTTTGGCGCTCGGTGATTCAATTGTGTCTACCATCGTCACCAATGAAAAACTTCCCGTGCCCACCATACATCCGGATATCAAAGCGGACCGCGTTGAAATTTCGGCAAAGCTCGAAGCAGCGCGCGATGCTTTGCGTAACATGATGCGTGAGCAAATCGACGTTCCCAACGTCGAACCGGAGCGCCTGACGGCACAGGTTGTGGAGCGCCCCGTGAAAGTCGCCACCCGTCCCGAGCCGCAGCAAATTGCGGCAAAGCTTCGTGCAACGGCATTCTTGCCGGATGAAAAATTCTTTGTGACAGCATTGGCCGACGTTCATGGCCTGTCATTCGAACGCGCCAAGCGCGTCCTGCAACGATCCGCACCGTCCGAGCTCATGACAGCTTTACATGCAGGTGGAGTCTCGACCGCTGATGCATTTGTCATAATCAGTGCATTTTACCCTGAGCTTTCCAAGGATAAAGCGGAGATCGCACTTTTCCTCACGCGCTATGATGCCTTGCAGCACGACCAAACACTTACGAATGTAAGGCGTTGGAAAGCTGAAGAAATTTCGAATGCACTGCGGGCCAAGCCTGCGAACTTCGTGCTGCCACAACGCGAACTCAAAGCGTCTTAATGTCGATCATTTCGTTCAGACCAGTTTTACCAAGTTCAACCTCTACGACCCAAAGATCGCTGTCGAACTTTGATTCGCGATCCAGTTTCGCGTCTATTGTCTCGTCACTGGACTTTTCGAGCAGTAGCACGAATGCACGATCTTGCGGCTTTTCGTTATCATAAACGGTTTGCGGAGCCGGACCGTATAGATCTGTCAGTCCATTCCTTGCCCTCGATTTAACGAAAATACTTCCCGCTTCAACAGCACCTTTGCGGGCGATCGCGGCATAACCGCCGTCGTTGAAGGTGCGCCGGATAAGATGGCTCACCCAGAATTCTGACGTCAAACGCACAGAAAATCCCCTGCACTTACGTTCAATCTTTTAGATCCACCCAGCCTTAGTCATGGATTTGAGCAAGGCAGCGTCTGCGACACCGGTAACTTTCAACTTCTTTCTGGCCTGATAGGCCTTTATCGCGTCTCTGGTCTTCGATCCGGCAATGCCATCGGCGTCGATCTCATCATGACCATGCTTTTTCAAGGCAGCTTGGATACGTTTGATTTGCCCACCGTCTACCACGGTATCAACTTTGGTGCTGATGGTGTCGGTCTTCTGGGGTCCCACTCTCTTCAATTTTGGAGCAGGAATAGAGGCGGTGCGGATGGCATCCAACAATGGCTCTCCGACCTTGCCGTTTGGCTCCATTCCGGCTTTTTGTTGAAACTCGCGGATAGCCGCCAAAGTGCGCGGCCCGGCAATTCCGTCAACAGAGCCGTCATACATGGCCATATCTTGCAAAGCAGATTGTATATCACGGACTACCGGGTCGGACTCCGGTGCCTCATCCTGAATAATACGGAACAGGTCTTCTTTGCCACGTTTGGCGGATTCAAGTTTCGAATGCTTCTGCGGCAGAGGTGGCGCTTTGTAAGTTTCCAGAGAACGTGTCTCGAAAAAAGCTTCGTGATGTGCGTTTGGCTGATACCAAAGGGCATTGGATGCGACGAAGAACATGGCGACGGCAAACGCAGTTGTGCCTCCAACGAGCGCAGGATTATCGGAGACAAAAGCGCCGGTACGCTGAGCAGCGACGCCGGAATAGTGCTCAAGGTTTGAGACTTTCTTAGGCCGTCTTGCGGATTGCCGGTTCATTTCTCGCTCCTTTGGCGGCGTTGTCATCGAAAAATGGTGCAAATGCCGCTGATCCTTGACGCCGTTCACTCAACTTTACTGGCACATGCCGATGCGCCCGTTCGGGGCCGGCAAGCGGCAGACGCACGACAACGCTCGTGCCCCTGCCAAGTTCACTTTCAATACTGAGCCCCCCGGCATGTAATTCAACAAGGCCACGAACCAGCGAGAGGCCAAGCCCGGTGCCTTCAAAGCCGCGTGTATAGTCGTTTTGAACTTGGAAGAATGGTTGCCCGATCCGGTCAAGGTCCGCGTCGCAAATGCCGATGCCGCTATCGGCGACGTTTAATACAAGATACCCATCTTCAGCATGTGTCGTTACCGACACGTCGCCACCTTGCGGCGTAAATTTCACGGCGTTTGATAAGAGATTGATGACAATCTGCTGGAAGGCGCGTCGGTCACCGGTGCATTCATGCGCGGCTCTGTCGAGCTTGGAGTCCAGCGCAATATTTTTTGCCGCCGCCTGCTCGCGCACCATGGAAAGGCTCAACGCAACCGCGTCTTTAACCTCAAACGGCTCGGCGATTATTTGATACGCGCCCATGTCTAGTTTTGACATATCGAGGATCATATTGACGACTGACAACAGATGCGCCCCGGACTGATGGATCAGGGCAACATATTCGCGCTGGCGGTCGTTGGCGAGCGCACCGAACATTTCCTGCTGCAATATATCGGAGAACCCGAGAATGGCATTAAGCGGTGTCCGCAGTTCGTGGCTTACGCTTGCGAGATAGCGGTCAGCGTGGATTTGTTTCTCTGACACCAATGTATTGGCATGCGCCGTGTACGGAGACACTTCTGCCTCGACTTGCATAAGTGACACAGCGATTGACACATCATCCAACCGGCAGAACAGCACTCTTATTGTGAAAAATGCACCGTCGAGTGAGGCGTCTTGCAACTTAACTTTTGCTTCAGCCTTTGACATGCCTGTGCGAATGTCATCGAGCGCGGAAAGATAATTCACGCGGTCGCCCACCAGAATGCGGTCGTATAGTCCGAATCCGTGCAACACCCTAGCCGAAATGCCTAAAGTGCTGGTGCAGTCGCCTTCCACTTCAATTATTTCTCCGGTCATTGCCATGCGTGCGCGGACAACGCCTTCGGCGTTCAGAATTTTTTCTGAGACTGACGCCTTTGCGACGCTTTGCGGCGGTATATCTGCGCTGAAATTCCGCATCATCATTGTTGCCGCATGCGCCATGGAAATTACGGCGGTGGCAAGCACAATAGCCGGATTTGCCGGACCAAACCCTAAAAAGCCTGCACCAATCAATGCGATACCGATTGAGATAAAGACTGCCGTAGCTGAATGCTTGCGGTTACGGGTGATGAAATAGGTTTCACCTCCAACAAGGATTGCGAGGGGCAAAAGTGCGGACAACCCCGTCAGCGCGAAAAGTGTCACACCCGAAATACCAACCATTGTCGACAGAAGCATTAAGCCTACGAACGCGTTTCCACTTCGGGAAACCAATCCGCCAACCACCAATACGCTAGCAAAGACCGTCATCATCGCCGCAAGCGCCGCTGAGGCATTGACGCCCAGCACCACGGAGGCGGCCACAATCGCCGCACCGAAGGCAGGCAGGGCAAAAAGCACTTCAAAAAACCGATGGTGAACCGGGCGGTCAGCCATCTCAACAGACTCGCTAATCCAGCGAGCACACAGGTCAGCATACGCTTCCTGCATACTGTCGAAATCTGACGCTTGACCTGACACCAACATGAACTCGCTTACTCCCGGTTACTTACTCAAATCCGGCATTTCGAAATTCGCACTCAGCGTTTAAGGAATGGATAAGGCGGCGCCATTCGACACCGCTTTAAGGCCATAATGACCGGTATTTCATGCCCAAATGTCGCTATGGTAAATGAATGGTTCCGCATTTCCCGCCTGCATGGCAACCAGCAATAACGCCACAATTTTTGCTTTTTGCGCATATTTTTCAAGGTATTATGATCCATCTTCTAGTCCAACGAGTGTTCTGGAATGGGTCATCACGCCGCTGTTTCAATGACATATAAAATTTTATTCAAATACCATTCAAAGTGATTGGAATTTCCAAAGCCGGTTTTCGGGATTTTGAATTATTCTGTGCGGTGAAACATCTGTGATGGATGTAATTTGAGGAAGTAAAATGTGGTTCTTGATCCGAACCGGGTTCTGGCTCTCACTGGTCCTTCTTGTTCTGCCGCTCGGCAATAAAGAAGGTGATGCCAAACTTTCGGAAATAGGTGTGGTTGATGCGCTTGTCGCTGCGCGCTCGGCTGTTGCCGACGTCAGTGGATTTTGCGAGCGGCGGGCGGAGACGTGTGACGCCGGTCGTAAAGTCGCCGGTGTGGTAGCGGTCCGGGCCAAGGAAGCCGCGCGGCTTGCCTATCTCTATCTTGACGACACAGATCCAGAGCAGACGAAGTTGACCGACGACGCCATCAACACGGGCAGCGTCAATTAACTTTGCAAAGATAAATTCGCCTCTTGGCCGACCTCCGGCACGCCGCAAGCCCCCAGTCCCCAAAACTGCTTGCGGCGTTTTTCTTTACCGATCGTGAGCATTCTGGATTTCGGAATACCGCCGTGGACATTATCGAAATCGTTAGCGGGGAACTAGGCAATGGCCTCTCCTCTCCCCCATTTCACTTGCACCAGAAAATCCCTATATCGTTTCCATGACCCAGCCCCTGGATGACATCATTGCAGACTTTGACCTTCTCGATGACTGGGAGGATCGGTATCGCTATATTATTGATCTCGGCCGCCAGTTGACTCCCTTGCCAGATTCGGCGCGCATTGAAGGCAATAAGGTTCAGGGCTGCGTCAGCCAAGTCTGGTTGCAAACCAGCACGGGCGATGGACCAAACCCGAATATCGAATTTCTTGGCGATTCAGACGCACATATTGTGAAAGGGTTGGTCGCGATCATCCTTGCCCTTTATTCCGGCAAAACCTCGCGGGAGATTACCGAAACCGATGCCAACGTGCTTTTGAAACAGCTTGGCCTCGACCAGCATTTATCGCCGCAGCGCTCGAATGGATTGCGGGCGATGGTCACACGCATTCAACGCGATGCCGCTGTCGCACTCGCGCGGCCCGTAAGTCTGCAATGAAAATCAAATCGACGGTCGATACCCGTCCCCACCCCAATGCCGCATCTCTGACTTTCCCCGTTGCGATGTTGGGTTGTAATGCCGCGCCAAAGTCCCCAGTGCGGTCTTGAGCATGAGTTTAGCCGAGCGGACAGGCCATTGGCGTTCTAGCTCTACCTGCTCAATGCCTTTCAGATAACAACACACATCGACCAAGACTCCCGACAGCTCGGGGCCGACACTGGCCAAAGCCTTTTCAAGCCTCATGCGTGCGGCAAGGGCATTGTCTGTCAGGCCGGCCAGACCATCCGATGCGCCGCGTCGCCCGCCTGAAACCGCTGCACCCCAATTGGCTGTCACACGTTGCATGAGGCAACCCTTGGTGAAATCCGCCCGTAAGCGTTCGCCGGCGTTGAATTCATCGATGGTCAAATATGCCGCACCAGTTTTATTTTTGCGGCGCATAAGCGAAGCGAGTGGAGATTCATCAAGATTGACCGCGAGCGTGCGGGACATGCCTTCGACCATAAAATCGGCAAGACCGATTCTTCGGCCCGGCTCGCCGATCTTCGTATTCTCTTTGCGCATGATTAGCACCGGCCAGGGCGTAGAAAGGTAATTTCGGCGATACGTTCAATCTTGCGGATTAGAATTTCAAACTCTGGATTGTCCCGTAAGTCCTCAATCACATGGCAGGCATGAGCGACGGTCGATCGGTCGCGCTGAAAGCCGTAGCCCACCTCCTGCATGGTAAGGCGGACCACGACATGGCTGACGTACATGCCTATTTGACGTATTCGCGAGATGTCCGCGCTCAACCGTCCCTCTGCGCGGAGCTCACGACCGGAAATGGAGAAGAACGCCGATAGAAGATCCTGTACGCGTTCACAGACTTCGGACACTTCATCAAGTCTGGACCCGCCACGCGGTAATATACGAAAATCAGAACCCCCAAGACCATTTGTTCTTGTTACATTCACTTTCACTGCATTTTTTGATTGAACATTTAACATTAAACCACCCCCTCCCGTTGTAGGAATAAATTCATTTAGCGGTGGTGACAAGATGCGGGGATAGAATATTTCCCGTTTTCTGCGCTTTTATTTGAATTCACTCAATTATTTGGTGCGGGATGAAATATTTTGCTGCTTTCTATCCCCGTCTCACCCGCACCGCCTAGCCTTGTTCCCGACAAGGAGCCAAAAATGGGAAACGGTACACTACTTCGCGAAGTCGCAGCTTTCCGAAGCGCCCGCCAAAGAGACGATCTCGACAGCGCAAATTGCGCTTGCCTCCATCTTATCGGTGTTAAGGGTCGGCTTGATCTTGAAGGTCGCGGTGCGCTCGAACTGGCACAATTTGCAAAGGGCTTACGGCAACAACTCGTTCGAGAAAGGCTGCGCGGGATGGCCCGACACCGGTGTTATGATCTCAACAGGCACATAGCGCTGAAACGCGCTCTCGATGCGGTCTTGCTTGCTTCAGAAAAGCAAAACGGCGCCGGAGCGCCGTCGTGATGGTCAATTTTTGATATCGGCTAAGCGACTTTGCGCTTACGACCAAGTCCCATGGAGCGGGCAAGATTAGAGCGCGCCTTGGCATAATTTGGCGCGACCATCGGATATCCAGCGTCCAAGTCCCACTTCTCACGATACTGTTCAGGGGTCAGGCCGTAATGAGTCATGATATGGCGCTTCAATGACTTGAACTGTTTGCCGTCTTCAAGACAAATAATATAGGCGTCAGTGACTGACTTCTTCGGATTAACCGCTGGCTTCTGCTTCTCAGCGACGGGCTCTGGAACAATCAGGGTACCCATCTTACCTAGAGCCGCATGTACATTGCTTATTAGCAAAGGCAGGTCGGCAACGGGAACTGAATTGTTCGAAACATAGGCAGCAACGACATCTGCCGTGAGCCCCATAAGCATTTCCTGACGCTCGTTGGCATCGTGTGATGTCTCAGACATTAATATTCTCACTTTTTTAATTCTATCTTCAATTTAGATTGCTGACCAAAAATCTGGCAAACGGACCAATGCACAGAATAAAATCAACTAAGTCTGTGTATTTTATCATTTTCAAGAAAAGTCAAACTGATTCATGTATTAAATCATTGTTACCTCGAATTTTTCGGATGATTCCAATCTTTTTTTGAGAAAATATTACCTGTCAGAAATCAAAAATTTAACGTTGCATTACAACTAACGTCTAATACCGGTTGTAAACGAGAACTAATTTGAGCGGCTTCTCCAATTGGAGTTTTTTACCAATCTGTATCATAATTGGTCACATCAAGATTAATAACACTCCTGTAACACTTCTTTTTCTTT
>JANOYJ010000424.1:0-2967 GCA_031428815.1 Phyllobacterium sp. | reverse complement strand
TGCCAAGCGTCACCCCGATCAGTGACCACATGAGATTGATCGGCGTGAGCGCGGTCTCAAAACCACCCATAAGCGCGTTGAAGGCATCCATGATTACATCAATCCCTTCAGAATACCGGCAGGCAGCTGCAAATTTAAAAGCTTGGTGAATACGAGATATGCGACCGTGGAAAGTGCAAGTGCCGTAATGATGTCACGGACATATCGGCGACTGCCAAATGCGTAAGCCACAGCGACAAAGAGAAATGAGGCGGAAAGTACGAACCCCAACAGTTTTATGAAAAGTATCTCAAATAAGAACCCGGCGCTGATATAGCCGATTGCCCGCCAGTCGGTTTCATCCGTGTCCGGGATAATGCGATCGTGCTGACGACTCAGTGTCTGATAAATAAAAAATATTCCTGTGGCTGCAAGTGCGAACGCTGCCAGATAAGGGAATACTTGTGGCCCGACCTTTGCATAGGTCGGCGCGATTTTCATCTGTGATGTGCTGTAAGTCATCACCCCGGCCAAAATAACCAAAACAAGGCCGGCGTAGACGCCGACCTTGCTGTCTCTATGATTGTTTTCCATGAGTGGAACTATTGAACGAGGCCGATGGTCTTCAATACTTCCGTCGTGCGTGCGTTTTCTTCCTTAATCAAGGCGCCAAACGCATCGCCAGGCAGATAGAGATCGGTCCATTTCTTGTCAGCGAGGATCTTTTTCCACCCGTCGCTTTTGACAGCTGCGTCAACCACATCAAGGAGAGCCTTTTTGCCGGCATCATCAATACCGGGAGCAGCGACTACTGCACGCCAGTTGGCAAGCTCAACGTCGACACCCTGTTCTTTTAGGGTTGCGATGTTGATACCTTCCTGCTTGACAGGTGCCGAAATCGCAAGCGCGCGTAGCTCGCCGGAAGTAATCTGACCTTCCCATTCGCTATAACCGGAAATGCCCGCCATAACATGTCCACCGAGAATAGCAGCAAGCGCTTCACCGCCGCCGGAGAACGGGACATAATTGAGTTTAGTGAGGTCAGCGCCGGCCGCTTTTGCCACAAGACCAGCCAGAATATGATCCGTACCGCCAGCTGAACCGCCGCCAATAGGCACTGCGCCTGCATCAGTTTTAAGTTTGGCAACAAGGTCCGCAAGGGTCTTAAGGTCTGATGCCGCCGGAACGACGATGACTTCATACTCGCCTGTAAGGCGGGCGATAGGCGTCACTTGTTCAAGTGTTGCAGGCGAATTATTAGTGAGCACAGCACCGATCATCACTAGCCCGTTGACCATCAAAACATTGGCGTCACCGCTTTCCTTGCCGACGAGCTGTGCCAGACCTACCGTACCACCAGCACCGGCCACATTTTCAACAGTGACGGATTTGGTTGCGCCGCCTGCGCGAATGACCTCTTCAAGGGCACGCGCTGTTTGGTCCCAACCGCCACCTGGTTTGGCTGGCGCGATGATACGCAAATCATCAAGAGCGTATGAGCTTGTGGCAAAACCTGAAACACCCACCATAAGGGTGAGCGCAAAAGTCGTGGCAAATTTGAGTGCTGAGCGTCTGATCATAAGTATTCCTCCGAAAATATCCAATCGATTGGTGGCCCTCCAGCCGCCATCCACTTTGCCTTGGCAAGTGATGAGATGAGCTGTAAACTGCGAACCTGTCAACCAGCTGTCATCCGCTCGCTATTCGCTGGCCGAAGGAGGAGTATGCGAATTCTGCTAGCGGAGGATACTGACGATGTTGGTGAGGCCATCGTCTCATGCCTGCAAAGGCTCGGCTACGCGGTGGATTGGGAAAAAGACGGTTTGAGTGCCGAAGCTGCCTTGATGGTTCAGCGCTATGATCTTGTTATTCTCGATGTGATGCTGCCGGGAAAAGACGGGTTTGCCATCCTTGAGGGTATTCGTTCCCGTAAAGACCCTTGCCCCGTTTTGATTCTCACTGCGCGGTCGCAGATCGATGACCGGGTGAGCGCACTGGATCGCGGCGCTGATGACTATCTCGTCAAGCCGTTTGATTTTCGCGAATTGGAAGCGCGCGTGCGGGCGCTGATGCGACGTATCGGCGGTTCCGCAGCTCCACAGATTGAACTTGGCGACGTCATTCTGGATCAGGTGTCGCGCTCGGTATTTGTGTCGGGAAAACGCGCGGATTTAACGCGAAGGGAAATATCGCTTCTCGAGGTTCTTATGTCCCGTCCGCAGAAGGTATTTTCTAAAGCGGAACTGCTCGACCAGCTCTTTTCATTTGACAAAGAAGCCGGTGAAAATGCCATTGAACTCTATATTGGACGACTGCGCCGGAAGCTGCAGTCCTCGAGAATGAAGATTAAAACGCTGCGGGGCATTGGCTACAGGGTTTCCGGGCATGGCGAATAACTCGCCATCCCTTTTTCGGCGTTTGGTCGCCGCCATCTCTTTAGTCTTGTTGCTTGGCGCGACAGTTTTGCTTTGGACCGCCCGAAATTATGCGCGCGGCGCGGCGGACAACCTTTATGACGGCCTATTGGTGGGTGCAGCGACGCAAATAAGCGAAACGGTGCGCATTAGCGCTGGAACCATCGTCACTGACATTCCGGTTTCTGCCTTTGAGACACTGTCAATCTCAAGGCGAGAGCGTGTCTATTACCGTGTCGTTGACCCGGACGGTCGAACGTTGACGGGCTATGATGATTTAAAACTGCCCGACGAGACCAAGGCGACGCCGCAACTTCCCTCGACATCGCGTGCAGATACGGATGCTCAGATTTGGGATATGGATTTTAAGGGTAATCAAGTTCGGGCGGCGGCCATTCGTCACTTTGTAGCCGATAAGCAAATATCAGGATTTGTTACAATTCTTGTCGCTCAGACCATGGATACAAGAGCGGCGCTGGCTTGGGATATGACGCTTCGAGTCTCATTCGTGATCGCCATACTAAGCGTTATTGCGCTCGTTGGCGCAATGCTTGCGATTTGGTATGCTCTGAGG
>JANOYJ010000423.1:0-4304 GCA_031428815.1 Phyllobacterium sp. | reverse complement strand
CCGCCAGAATTTCTGCGTCGCTCACCAAGTGCCTGTCGCTGGCGAATACCAGCGCCGGTACCCATAAAATGCATCCAATGATGCGTATATAAATTGGCTTCATTCGTACACTCTACCCCTCAGGTCCGAAGGCGGCAACTCGTTAAGGGTGGGAACAACGGAGCCGACGGACTGTCTCGATCATGGCTTCGCGCCAGTCATCCTACTTTTGCCTTTGCGGATAGATCGTCTCTTCGCGTTCAAGCATGCTGACGAAAACGGCAATCTTTCTCTTCCGACCGGCCGCGGTCTTCATGTTGTGGGTCCGAAACGCCAGAGCAAAGCGGTTCTGTTCGGTCAGTTTTGCAAGCATTTCCTTCGCCCTTGGCACCGCGTCAATAGCCATTTGGAGGTCATTAGGGATCTTCATATCCTTGCCGCCTTTGTAAGCGCGGTTCCAGCGTCCATCCGCTCTTGCGGCAGCGACATGTTGCATACCGTGCTCTGTCATTCTGCCTTCGGTGATTAATCGTGCGACATTGTCGACGTTGATCTGGCTCCAAATGCTTTTGCGACCCCGAGGGGTATAGCGCTGAAGAAAGCTTGCATCATCCAGCCCTTTTCGGATCGCGTCGATCCAACCCCAGCACAGGACCACGTCAATAGCTTGCTTAGGCGTGATGGACTGAAGGCCTGAACCGAGCTTGTGAATCTTGATCCAGACTTCTTCTTCGACGTCATGATTCAACGCAAGCCATTGGTAGAAGCTGTCTGGACCGGCAAATTCGCGCACCTTATCGGGGTTAACAATGACAGGAGGCATTCGCTTTCCTTAGGCACACACTGTACTCATTGCGCGCATGGCAACAGGAACGACACATACTCCGAAATTACAGACGATGAAAATAAAACCGGCGCGAAATGATCGCGCCGGTTCTTTAATGCAGGGGATTGTATATCAATCCATATCTTTCAGTGCGACATCGCGCTTATTGTCCTTGACGAACAGTATGCCGATCACGAGCGTCATGGCGGCGATGACAATCGGATACCAGAGGCCGTAGTAAATGTCGCCCTTGGCCGCGCTCATGGCGAAGACCGTCGCCGGGAGCAGTCCGCCGAACCAGCCGTTGCCAATGTGATAGGGCAGCGACATGCCGGTATAGCGGATGCGGGTCGGGAACATTTCCACAAGCCACGCCGCAATCGGGCCGTAGACCATGGTGACATAGATAACGAGCAGGGTCAGGATCGCGATGATCTTGGTCCAGTTCACTGCTGCGGCATCCGCCACCATCTTGAACGCGCCTGCGTCCTTGATGGTGTAGACGGGCACTTCCGCGCCGGTGACCGCCTTGGCTTCCTCGTCATTCAGGAGCTTCGCCTTGACAGCGTCAGCCACCGGCATCATCGCCTTCTCCCCGCCCTCGATGGCGGCGACGTCGAGCGCAAGCTCCGGATTTGCGGCGGCAAAGCCGGTGAGCTTGGAGCCGGCGATTTTTGCAGGATCGCGGATCAGCGGATAGCCGGCCTTTTGCATGGCAAGGTTGACCGACTTTTCGAAGCCGGACTTCATGCCGGCCGCCTTGTCGCCAGCGACGACTGCGTCATAGGCGTCGACCTTGACGCCGCCGAGGTCGATGGACGCCGGTGTTCCGGCTGGTCCGGCAACCACCGTGTATGGTACCGAATTGCGCGTCAGAAACGCAGTTGCGATGTCACAGGAGGTGGTGAACTTTGCCGTGCCGGTCGGGTTGAACTGGAAATTGCAGTCCTTGGGATCGGCGGTCACAGTCGCAATAGAGTTTGCCTGCGCTGCGGCGAGCGCCGGATTGGCGGCCTCCGTCAACATTTTGAACAGTGGGAAGTAGGTGAGGATGGCGAGAAGGAGACCCGCCATGATGATCGGCTTGCGGCCGATTTTGTCGGACAGCCAGCCGAAGACGATGAAGAAGCCGGTGCCCAGCAGAAGCGAAATCGCCACCATCTTGTTCACCGCAGCGCCGTCTACCTTAAGCACGTTCGTCAGGAAGAACAGCGCGTAGAACTGTCCTGTGTACCAGACGACAGCCTGACCGGCGGTGGCGCCAAGCAAAGCCAGAATGGCAATCTTGGCGTTCTTCCATTGCCCAAAGGCCTCCGTCAAAGGCGCTTTCGACTGCTTGCCCTCGTCCTTAATCTGCTGGAACACCGGAGATTCATTCATCTGCAGCCGGATCCAGACCGATACGCCGAGCAGGATGGCAGAAAGCAGGAACGGAATGCGCCAACCGTAATCGGCAAAAGCTTCTTTGGACATGTTTGTCTGCAGAGCCAGAATGACGACCAGAGAGAGGAACAGTCCGAGCGTTGCCGTGGTCTGAATGAACGCAGTGTAATAACCGCGTTTGCCCGGGGGTGAATGCTCGGCAACATAGGTCGCCGCACCGCCATACTCGCCGCCAAGTGCCAGACCTTGCAACATACGCAAGATAATCAGCAAGATCGGCGCGAGAATGCCGATAGTCGCTGAGCCGGGCAATAGACCGACGAGAAATGTCGATAGGCCCATGATGACGATTGTCACCAAGAAAGTGTATTTACGGCCGACGAGATCGCCAAGACGGCCGAAGACGAGCGCACCGAACGGGCGAACCAAAAAACCTGCCGCAAAGGCGAGCAGAGCGAAGATGTTACGAGTAGCTTCCGGATATTGCGAGAAGAACGCTGCGCCTATGAAAGCGGCCAGTGATCCATAGAGATAAAAATCATACCATTCAAATACGGTCCCGAGCGAGGAGGCGAAGATAACCTTCTTTTCCTCTCGCGACATCCCGCGGGACTTCGTGCCCGCCATTACTGCATCTGCCATTGCCAAATCCTCCACTTGCGCGAATTCAACCAATGCTTCCCCACCCGGTAACAAAGCGAATTCGTCCGCTCATGAAACTGCCAGAAAACTGCCCCGGCAAACACCGATGCTTTGGGCTTACGACCAAAGACTCATATACTAGTAACCATCTCGGGGCGGTAATGGCTGTGTATCTGTTGCATTGACTCTTCGATGATTTCCCGTATGAGCAAATCTTGAAAAAGGAAAAATTGATGCGCGGCTTCAGCCAAGCCATTGTTGAGTTGATCGTTGCGGGCCTTGCCCGTCACAATACTCGCCTTTTTTCCACCAAAACCGCGAAAAAAACCACCAAACAGGTTTGACCGCCTTTGCCTACCCGATACTCCCCCGGGCTGGCGGGGTGAGACAGAACCATGCCTGCAAGGCTGGTTTGGGCGGGGAGAGGCCAAAAGGGATTTAAGAATATGGGTTTCAAAGTAGCAATTGTCGGTGCCACGGGAAATGTGGGCCGCGAAATGTTGAATATCTTGGAAGAGCGCGGCTTTCCGGTATCGGAAGTTGTGGCGCTCGCGTCAAGACGCTCGCTCGGCACCGAGGTTTCTTATGGAGACCGTACGCTGAAGGTCAAAGTCCTCGACCAGTATGATTTTTCTGACACTGACATTTGCTTGATGTCGGCTGGCGGCGAGACCTCAAAGATCTGGTCACCGAAAATTGGCGCTCAAGGCTGCGTTGTCATCGATAATTCGTCAGCGTTCCGTTATGATTCCAACGTGCCTCTCATTGTGCCGGAAGTGAACCCGGAAGCCATTACGCAATTTACCAAACGCAACATCATTGCCAATCCAAACTGCTCGACGGCGCAGCTGGTCGTGGCACTGAAGCCGCTACACGATGCGGCAACAATCAAGCGGATTGTCGTCTCGACCTATCAATCGGTGTCGGGCGCCGGCAAGGAAGGCATGGACGAGTTGTTCACTCAGACGCGCGCAGTATTCGTGGCTGATCCGGTCGTCACCAAGAAGTTCACCAAGCGCATCGCCTTCAACGTCATCCCGCATATCGATGTGTTCATGGAAGACGGTTACACAAAAGAAGAATGGAAGATGGTTGCGGAGACGAAAAAGATGCTTGATCCGAAGATCAAGCTGACCGCCACTTGTGTGCGCGTGCCGGTATTTATCGGACATTCGGAAGCAGTGAATATTGAGTTTGAAAATCCAATTTCAGCCGAAGAGGCCCGCGCCATTCTCGAAAACGCACCGGGTTGCCTCGTCATTGATCGTCATGAAGATGGTGGCTATGCGACCCCGGTCGAAAGCGCCGGCGAAGACGCGACGTATATCAGCCGTATCCGTGAGGACATTACCGTTGAGAACGGCTTGTCTCTATGGATTGTCTCCGACAACTTACGCAAAGGCGCGGCACTGAACGCGGTGCAGATCGCCGAGCTGCTGGTGGCAAGAGGATTGATTACGCCGAAGTTGAAAGC
>JANOYJ010000422.1:0-3656 GCA_031428815.1 Phyllobacterium sp. | reverse complement strand
TGTTGAATGAAAAGCTGGATATTGAAAAGGACATCGGCTCCAAAATCATGACAAAGCAATTAATCGAACGTCGGATGGCAAAGATCAGGGCTTCAGATTCAAAAAATAATTCTACCTATATCGGTGCGTTTAACACCTCCGCAATGTCGACCATTTCTGAACTGAATGCCGTTTGGCGGCAAATTAACGAAATTTTGGCTGTAATAGCTGACAAGAGATTAGGTCAAGATAAATTACTTTATTCGCCTATGGTTCTTTCGGGAACTGTCATAGATGCGCCTTTCTATAGGTCGCTTTTTCTTTGGCTTGAAATTTTTGCGATCATATTTATCTCATTAATTTGTGGCGTTGTTGGCTTTTTAGTTAAAAGTGCGGTCGAAAACACTTCAAGAATAGAGTCGACAAAGTAGCTCTTCTCGCTCTCGGAGCAGTGCCACGCAAATAGTCATAGGGAAGTAAATCTGGCTGGGGCGCCAGGGATCGAACCTGGGAATGGCGGAATCAAAATCCGCTGCCTTACCGCTTGGCTACGCCCCAATACTGCGCAAATAATTCATTTGCGTCGGCGAGGCGGTGTATAATTGCTCGCTTCTTTGAATGCAACGGTTGGAACGTCGAGTTTCGCTTGATAATGCGTCAATCGGGTAGAATCCTATGATGCTTGGAATACCATTCCCGCAAATCGCCTCATTGATGCAATTAATTCCCAGCCCGCTGGGTTTTGCGGCAGGAAGATCCTGTATCGACACCAAAGGCAATGTTACATCATCGCCAACCGAAATGCTTTAGCGGTGCTTTGTGCCGCGTTGTGCTTTGCGCGACGAAACGGGAAGATTGATGAGTGACCGTAAACTAACCCATTTGCAACGGCTTGAAGCCGAAGCGATACACATATTCCGCGAAGTAGCGGCGAATTTCGAACGCCCGGTCATGCTTTATTCCGTCGGTAAAGATTCGTCTGTGCTGATGCACTTGGCGATGAAGGCGTTCTATCCCGCCAAGCCGCCGTTTCCGTTCCTCCATGTTGATACAACGTGGAAATTCCGCGAAATGATTACCTTCCGCGATGAAATGGCTAAAAAGCTCGGCTTTGATCTCTTGGTGCATATTAATCCGGATGGTGTCGAACAAGGCATTGGTCCGTTTTCGCATGGCTCCAATGTTCATACTCACGTCATGAAGACGCTGGGCCTGCGTCAGGCGCTTGATATGTATAAGTTCGATGCGGCCTTTGGCGGCGCGCGGCGCGATGAGGAAAAATCCCGCGCCAAGGAGCGGATATTCTCGTTCCGTAACGATCAGCACGGCTGGGACCCGAAGAACCAGCGACCGGAAATGTGGAAAATCTACAACACCAAAGTCGCCCCCGGTGAATCGATCCGCGTGTTTCCAATTTCCAATTGGACCGAGCTCGACATCTGGCAATATATCCTGCTCGAAGACATCCCGATTGTGCCACTTTACTTTGCTGCAAAACGCCCCGTGGTCGAACGCGACGGCATGCTGATTATGGTTGACGATGACCGCATGAAGCTGCGCGAAGGCGAAGAAATTGCGGAAAAACTTATTCGATTCCGCACGCTTGGCTGTTATCCACTGACCGGCGCGATTGAATCCGATGCCACCACTTTGCCGGACATTGTCCGCGAAATGCTCGTTGCCAAAACGTCTGAGCGACAGGGTAGGGCCATCGATAAAGATGAGGCCGGATCGATGGAGAAGAAGAAGCGGGAAGGGTATTTCTGATGACCGCACAGGGCCAATTGAAGATTAAACAAGACGAGATCAACGAGGTAGCCAACCCCGAAGTGGCGGCGTTTCTGCGGGAGCAGGAAAACAAGTCCATGTTGCGGTTTTTGACCTGCGGGTCGGTCGATGACGGTAAGTCAACGCTGATTGGACGATTGCTCTACGACACCAAACTCATCTTTGAAGACCAACTGGCCGCGCTTGAAAAAGACAGCCGCAAGCACGGCACGACCGGCGAGGATTTCGACTTTGCGCTCTTGGTGGACGGCCTCGAAGCCGAACGCGAGCAAGGCATCACCATTGATGTCGCCTACCGCTTCTTCGCGACCAGCAAGCGTAAGTTTATCGTCGCTGATACGCCTGGGCACGAGCAATATACCCGCAATATGGCAACCGGCGCCTCAACGGCAGATGTGGCGATTGTTCTCATCGACGCGCGGCAGGGTATATTGCGCCAGACGCGCCGACACTCGTTTATCGCCTCGCTGCTTGGCATCAAACACATCGTTTTGGCGATCAATAAGATTGATCTGGTCAACTACTCCCAAGAAGTTTTTGAACGCATCACTGGCGAATATCTGAGCTTTGCCAAAGACTTAGGCTTTGCGTCGATCAAGCCGATCCCTATCTCTGCCCGCTTCGGCGACAATGTGATCGAGCCGTCGGAGAATACCGCGTGGTATCAGGGTCCATCGCTTCTCCAGCACCTTGAAACGGTCGAAATCGACACGGACATACGCGATCTGCCGTTCCGTTTCCCCGTACAATATGTCAACCGGCCCAATTTGGACTTCCGTGGCTTTGCCGGCACCATCGCCTCCGGCCGGGTCACTGTCGGGCAAACTCTTGCCGTCGCCAATTCCGGCAAGACATCCAAGGTTAAGCGCTTGGTCACCGCCAATGGCGACCTTACATACGCCGTCGAAGGTGAGTCGATTACGATTGTCCTTGAAGATGAGGTCGACATTTCCCGCGGCAATTTGCTTGTGCCGACAAATGCCCGTCCGCATGTCGCCGATCAGTTCGCGGCGCATGTTGTCTGGTTCGACGAGCAAGCGCTAATGCCGGGTCGCTCCTATCTGTTGCGGACCGAGACCGATCAAACGACGGCGACCATCACTGATTTGCAACACAAAATCGATGTGAATTCTTTCGCCCACGAACCCGCTAAGTCATTGGAATTGAACGAAGTTGGGTTCTGCAACATTGCCACGCAGGCGCCCATCGCCTTTGATACCTATAAGGAAAACCGCGTCACTGGTGCCTTCATCCTTATTGACCGTATGACCAACGCAACGGTCGCTGCGGGCATGATTGAGAACCCGCTCCGCCGCGCGTCCAATGTTCATTGGCAAGCCTTGGATGTCAACAAAACCGCGCGCGCCGCGCAAAAACATCAGAAACCAGCTGTGCTTTGGTTTACTGGGCTTTCCGGGTCCGGCAAATCGACCGTTGCCAATATTGTCGAGAAGCGCCTTCATTTGCTCGGTATGCACACCTATATCCTAGACGGTGACAATGTGCGTCACGGCCTTAACCGCGATCTGGGCTTCACTGATGAGGACCGCGTTGAAAACATCCGCCGCGTCGCGGAAGTGGCCAAACTAATGGCAGATGCAGGGCTTATCGTGTTGGTTTCATTCATTTCTCCGTTCCGGGCCGAACGCCAGACAGCGCGGGAATTGATGCCGAAGGGAGAGTTTATCGAGGTGTTTGTCGATACGCCGATAGAGGATTGCGCGGCCCGCGACCCCAAAGGCCTCTACGCCAAAGCCATGCGCGGCGAGCTGAAGAACTTCACCGGCATTGACTCGCCTTATGAAAAGCCGGAAAAGCCGGAAATTCATCTGAAAACCATCGGACGCGATCCGGCGGACCTTGCCAAGGAAGTCGAAGACTACATTCTC
>JANOYJ010000421.1:0-2299 GCA_031428815.1 Phyllobacterium sp. | reverse complement strand
CATCGATTGCAAAGTCCTTGCTGATGCGAAGGCGTTGGAGATCAATGTTTCCCGCGCTGCCGAGATTGGGATTGCTGACGCAGTGCGCAAGGAGAAGGGTCGGCGTTGGCTGGAGGAAAACCGCGAGGCGCTGCTGTATTTTAATCAGTGGTATGCGGAGAACGGCAATCCACTCGATGAATACCGCCAGTTTTAGCAGGCGGGCAGATGGCGCGGCATGATGTTTACAAGAATCCGAAGGGCGCAGGGTTGGTTCTGGATGTGCAAAATGACATTCTGGACTTGATCGCGCTGCGCGTGGTTGTGCCATTGATGCCGGCGGATAAATATCAGCGCGTCGCCGCCCGGCTCAACCCGCAATTCAGGATCGAAGGCACGCAATATCTGATGGTGCCGCAGCTGATTGCGGCTGTTCCCGCCGCAGCTCTCGGTGCGCCGGTCGCTTCACTCAAACAACACTACCACACCATCACCGAAGCCCTCGACATGCTGTTCCAAGGCTTCTAGCCCACCCGCTTATAGAACACGGTCGTCGGACACAGCCCGCCTTGCGGCCAAAGTGCATAGTCCGGGATTTCGCCAACGCGGAGCCAGCCGAGTTTGGTATAAAGTCGGTCTGCCGCGCTTGCCGTTACGGTATCGAGAACCAGAATTGTGCGTCCAACCTTTGATGCCGCCTCTTCCGCGGCCAGCATCAACGCTTCGGCGTTCCCCATGCGCCGCGCGCTTGAAAGGACGAGCATTTTTGCAATGTCGGCGCGGTGGGGCTGGTTCGGGGTGGTGACGAGGTGGACCTGCACGGTGCCGACCGGCTCGTCGCCTTGAAAAGCGCAAAGGAGGAGGGTCTCGCCGGATGCGACTTTTGCCGCCACGTCGTCGAAGAACGTTGTCCCGTCCTCCCTCGAAAACGGCAGCATGAAGCCCACCGACGCGCCAGCATTGACGCAATCGGCGAGGATGTCGCCAAGCTGCGGAGCGAGACGCTTGGCTTCGTCGGCATCGAGAATGCGGATGCTCATTATAGCCCTCCCGGAAAAGTCAGCGCCACAATGTAGCGGGCGGGCGTCCTGCCTCTATTATGATAGGTGATGGGTTCATCGCAGCGCATATGCAGGCAGTCTCCCGCGCCCATCTGATGCAATGCTTTGCCGACTGTCATTTCCAATGTGCCTTCCAAGAGATAAATCTGCTGGTCGATCCGCCGCCGCGTCCATGGCATGTCGAAGGCGACGCGTTTGCCGGGCGGCATGGTGACATCGGTTATTTCGATGGGTGACGTGGTGCCGGACGGAGTTACTGTGCGTCGCACATAGCCGGTGTCAGGGTCTTGCCACGCCACCTGATCGGCGCGGCGCGAAAGCGGACTGCCCCCTTCTTGCGATGACGAAAATAGTGCTGAAAGATTAATGCCCAATCCGGCGCAAAGCCGCGCCAACAACGAGGCCGTCGCGCTCGCCTCGCCGCGCTCGATCTTTGAAATCATGGCGCGGCTGACGCCGGAGATTTTGGCCAGTTGGTCCAGTGAATGTCCACCCTCGATCCGTGCGGCGCGAATGCGCTGGCCGATTGAAGTGTCCAGAGCATTTGTTATGGTTTCCATCGTAATGGAATAATTCTATTATAATAGAATAGTCAAGCACGTTATTCAAAACAACAGGTCAGCGCGGATGACCGCATAGGACTACGCGTAATGGGCCAGGCATAATGGGACAGGCATAATGGGCCAGGCATAATGGGCTTGTCACATCGGCGCATTAGTGCTGCATAATGGACCGGTAGATGAGGGGCGGTTTCGGGGAGGAAACTATCCATGGATCAGGTGAAACTGGCGCTGTCAGCGCGGATTTTTCCGTTGACGTTTTGCTTGGGAATGTCAGTCGTGCTGGTGCTCTGGATGATTGTCTCGCCCGGTCTGATCACCACGCTTTTTATCCCCTTGCTGATTGCGGCGGGATTATCGGCGGTCGGTATTTGCGATATTATGCAGGAAAAGCGCTCGATCCTGCGCAATTACCCCATTTCCGTTCACGCGCGCTATATTATGGAAGAGCTGCGTCCGAAAATCCGCCAGTACTTTTTTGAGGGCGAAAAGGATGGACGTCCCTTTCCGCGCGATAAGCGCTCGTTGGTATATCAACGCGCCAAGGGGCAACTCGACAAGCGGCCGTTTGGCACCGAGTTTGATGTTTATGAGCCGCGCTATGAATGGATTTCGCATTCGCTGTCGCCGACGCATATCACCAATTCCAACTTCCGTACTTTGATTGGCGGACCGGATTGCACCCAGCGCTACGACGCC
>JANOYJ010000420.1:0-5267 GCA_031428815.1 Phyllobacterium sp. | reverse complement strand
CCAAAACTCATCGGTCAAATCGCCCTTTCCGGTTTCGCAGCCATGGGTATCGGCATGACGCTACTTCTGTTCGCCCTGCGCGGCGGCGAAGTCGGCATTGTCGCCACTCTTTCCGCCACCTCCCCCGCCCTCGTCCTGCCGCTGCTCTGGTGGAAAACCGGCGACAGACCACCCGCCATGGCTTGGCTCGGGGCTGGACTGGTGGTGGCGGGGTCGGGGCTGATATTTGTGGCTTAGGCTTTCGCCTTCTTCCCCTTATTTCGCAGCACATGGCTGTATTCAGCATTGTACAAATCCGAATCCCGGAACTCGACGTTGCCGAACACCTTGCCGACGAAAATCAGTGCCGTGCGGGTAATCTTCGCCGCGCGCACTTTTTCCTTCATTTCCGACAAGGTCGTGCGGATATAGAGCTCGTCCGGCCATGTCGCGCGATAGGCGATGACGACGGGGCAATCCGCGCCGTAGAACGGCTCCAGCGCCTCGCGGATATAGGCGAGGTTGCGGATCGACAGATGTATGGCAAGTGTCGCGCCGGAGCGGCCGAGCACTTCCAGCTCCTCGCCCTTCGGCATGGCGGAGGCCTTCATGCCGGTGCGGGTGATGATGACTGTCTGAGCGATTTCCGGCAGCGTCAATTCCGTCTTCAATTTCGCCGCCGCACCCGCAAAGGCCGGAACGCCGGGCACGACATCATAGGGAATGCCGAGCGTGTCGAGACGGCGCATTTGCTCCGCCACCGCGCCATAAATCGCCGGATCGCCCGAATGCACCCGCGCAACGTCTAGGCCTTGCACATGCGCGGCCTCCATCTCAGCAATGATCGCCCCCAGCGCCATCGGCGCGGTGTCCATCACCTTGGCACCCTTTGGAGCGGCATGGACGATCTCCTCCGGCACAAGCGATCCTGCATAGAGGCACACCATGCAGCGCTCGATCAGTCTGAGGCCACGCACGGTAATAAGGTCCGGCGCGCCCGGGCCGGCGCCAATGAAATAGACGGTCATGACAATATCCTCACTTTGACCCGTCGAGTGCTAAGGACAAGTCTGCGCGAGGCACCAATATCCGCCTCATTCTACAATCACTTTCTCAATCCCCGCCCCCGCCTTCCCGGCATAGCCGCGCGGCGTGTAAACCCATGTTTTCCCGTCGCCCGTCTTCATCGTGCGCGATTCCGACGAGCCGACAATCACGACGGTCAGCATATCGACGTCATCGACGTTAAGTTCGCCGAGCGGCACCACACGGACAAGCTCGCCCTCCCGGCCAAGATTGGTTGCCAAGATCACAGGCGTATCCGTGGGCCGATGCTGCAAGAGCACGTCCCGCGCATAGGCCAGCTGAGTGCGCCGCTTCTTTGACACCGGATTGTAGAAGGCAATGACAAAATCCCCCTCCGCCGCCGCCTTGACGCGCATCTGGATCGACGGCCACGGCGTCAACAGGTCTGACAGCGAAATCGTGCAAAAATCATGCCCCAAAGGCGCACCCGCGCGGGCGGCCGCTGCTTGCAGCGCCGAAACTCCCGGCGTCACCGCAACCTCCACGCGCCGCGCCGCATCCGAAAGACCGCCGCGATCGATCAGTTCAAACACCAGCGTCGCCATGGCATAAATCCCGGCATCGCCCGAACAGATCAGCGCCACATCCCGCCCTTCGCCCGCAAGCTCAAGAGCATGGCGCACCCGCGCCTCTTCCGCGCCAAGGTCAAAATCATGCCGCGCCTTGCCGTTGGCTAAAGAGCCGAGGAGGTCGAGATAGAGCGAATAACCGACGAGATCGGTGGATGCCTCCACAAACGCGCTGGCTTCTGGCGAGCGCCACGCATCGGCACCGGGTCCAATGCCGACAACAAAAAGCTTCCCGCGCCCGCGCCCAATCTTACTGGCATCCAAAATTTGCGGCGACCGCGCAATCGCCACTGTGGAGCGCCGCGATTTCATTTTCGGCACCGCCAGTTCACCCTCAGCCCCGACAGCCGCCAAAGCAGCACCCTCGCTGACGCCATGGCAGCCGACTTCGGCGAATACCACGTCAGAAGGATTAACAAGACGCGGCGTCTCGCGCTCCAAAGTCTGCGCGTCAAACACTCGCAGCGGCACGCCGAAATGCTTGGCAACAGCCTGCAGCGCCGCCTCATCCGCTTTGAGGTCGATGGAGAAGATACCCGCGACGGATTTCGGCTCAAGCTGGTTCTCACTGAGCGCAAATTCGGCAAGGTCAATGACTTCCTGCGCATCCGCCCCGCGCTCGCAGCCAATACCAAGCGCCAAGGTCGCGGGCGCATAATGCAGCACGTTGAAGTTGGAGCGCCGCGCACGGTTGCTGACGATGAGTTGAACCTCGCCGTCTTCCGAAAAAGGCAGGCGGCTATTCGTCAACCAATCGGCTTGACCGACCAAACTAACACTATCGCCCGCCACCAGCCGCGCCATGATTTCCTTGGCAGCTTCAGGATTGACCAGCTTAAAGCCAACAGGCGGCGCATCCAGCGCCACGCCAAAACGCAAGTCGCCTGCGGTGGTAATGGCGGCGTGCCCGTGAAGCGCCTCAGCAATCTGCCGCGCAATATCATTGGCCCCGTGGTGACCACCCAAAAGGGGGACGACGGATGTGCCATCCTCAGATACCGCAAGGACCGCAGGTTCATTGTGCTTGTCTTCCAGAACAGGCGCAAGAAGTCGGATCAGCGCCCCGGACGACATCACCCCGATGATCGGAACGCCATCGCGAAAAAGCTGGCGGATTTGGGTGCCGGCATCGTCAAAGAGCACATCGACACTGGCCGAGCGTTTGGTGAGACCATGCACTATTCCCCCCGTAAGTTCAGCGATCTTACGGGCGAGTTCAACTGGTGCGTCGGAGAGGACAACAATGGCAGGCTTTTTCATGGCGTGTTCCGGTTTGGCAGACTGGAAACCCAGCCTTCCGCGCCCTTGTATATCAAGATCATTGAGAAATATGGTGCCTCGGTTTCGGTAACGGCGCTGAGCGGCATGACCTTCTCATTTCCCAGTGTCACACGCTCGCAATAACCGGATTGATCGAGAAGGTTCATCTTGGCGAGCAAGTGCCGGACACGCGAAAAATGTCGCCCGAGTTTGATAATCGCGACCGCATCCGCCGTTTCAATCTGGGCCTTGATGTCATCGTCGGACAAGGGAGCCGGAATGACGGTGAAAATATCATTGCGCGCCGCAATCGGTCGGCCCCAAGCCGCCGACGCCGCCATGATGGAAGAAACCCCCGGCACGATTTCGCAACGGTAGCGGTCCGCAAGATGTTGATAGAGATACATGAATGAACCGTAGAAAAACGGATCGCCTTCGCAGAGCACAGCGACATCCGAACCCGCATCCAGATGGTGCGCAATGGTCTCGGCAGCTTTGCCATAAACCTCTTGCGCCGGATCGCGCTTCACATCCATCGGCACGATGATAGGGATTTCGAGTTGCTCGGCTGTGAGATATTGGTCGACGATGGCGCGGGCAAAGCTCGGACCGTCGTCCGGTTGCGGATAAGCGATGACGAATGTGTCGCGCAAAATCCGGTGCGCTTTTAACGTCAATAGTTCTGGATCGCCCGGACCAACGCCGAGGCCATAGAGTGTTCCAGTCATTCCGGCCTCTTCTTTCTGATGGTGAGCATGGTCACCGGCATTATTGGTTTGAAGGCCGTAAAGCCACCGACAGGTTCCGCACGGGATATGGCAATTCGGGACAGGCTGCCCTGATACGTCGCGGCAAGTTCAATCAACCGCGTCTCGCCTTGAACGGTCACAGCATTGGCAACGAGAGTGCCATTCGGTTTCAAGGCTGTGAAACCAGCGTCGAAAACACCTTCGTCAGTAATGCCACCGCCGATGAATACGGCATCAGGCTCTGGCAAGTCGTTGAGAGCGGCTGGTGCTTGGCCTTTGACAATCTTAAGTTCGGGCACGCCCAGCAACCTGGCATTGACTTCGATCATCGCGATCCGCGTCGCGTTTTCTTCAATCGCAAAAGCCTTGGCCCCGCGTGCCGCCCGCATCCATTCAATCCCGATCGACCCGCAGCCCGCGCCAACGTCCCAGAGCACCGCGCTGGGAAACGGCTGCAGAGCCGCAAGCGTCACCGCCCTCACCTCGCGCTTGGTAAGTTGGCCGTCATGCTCAAACGCATCATCGGGCAGACCGGGCGTCGAACCAAAATACGCCGTGTCGGGATAGGCCTCGCATTCAATTGCCAAAGTGTTGAGATCGGCAAATGTCTGGACGCTCGCGTCGCTTGGCGAGAGTTCGACCATGCGCTCCCTCGCGCCGCCGAGATGCTCAAGCACGATCATGCGAGACCTGCCGTAGCCGCAACGTTGAAGCAGCGCCGCAGCTTCTGAAATTGTTTGGCCCGACGAGGTGAGCGCAAGCACCTTGACGCGGGGCGACAAATGCCTTGCGAGGTTCTCGACCGGCCGGCCATGCAGCGAAAGACACGCCGTCTCCTGCAACGGCCAACCCAATTTTGATGCTGCCAGCGAAAAAGCTGAGGGCATCGGGATAGACCAGTATTCAGACGGGGATAGTTTTGTGGATAGAGTAGCCCCGATCCCGAAGTGCATCGGATCGCCCGTCGCCAGCAACACGGTCGGCTGGCCCCGTCTCGCCATGAGTTTGGAAAGGGTATCGTCGTAGCCGTCTTCCCAAACATGCACGGCAACATCCGGGAAATCCAGTTGAGTACAAATACGCTTGGACGCGAAGAGAACCTCCGCCGCTTCCACCATTGCAAAACCGCTTGCGCTCACCCCTGAAAGCCCGTCATCACCGACGCCGATAATGGTGAGCCAAGGCGTCATTTATCCCATCCGATTGCCAAAGCATTGACCGCCGCCGCCGCCATCGCGCTGCCGCCGCGCCGGCCTTTTATGGCGATGAACGGAACACCACGACCGTTCGCGATAAGCTCCGCTTTCGACTCTGCCGCGCCGACAAAACCGACCGGAAAGCCGAGAATAAGCGCGGGCTTTGGCGCACTATTATCCAGTAATTCCAATAGCTTGAACAAAGTTGTCGGCGCGTTTCCAATGGCGATAATCGCGCCCGACAGATGCTCCCTCCAAAGCTCAACCTGCGCCGCAGAGCGGGTCGTTTCCTGCGCCTTGGCAATATCCCGAACACGCGGGTCGCTGAGCATGCACATCACAGCATTCTGTTTCGGAAGAAGTCGCCGGATGACACCATGCTTGACCATTTCGGCATCGCAAATCACCGGCGCACCGCCAAGCAAAGC
>JANOYJ010000419.1:0-1944 GCA_031428815.1 Phyllobacterium sp. | reverse complement strand
GGCTTGACAGCGAAGCGGGCGACAATCGGTTGGCCGGTCGAAATGCCGCCGAGAATGCCGCCGGCATGGTTGGACAAAAACACCGGCTTGCCATCATTGCCCGCCCGCATTTCGTCGGCGTTTTCAACACCTGATAACCGCGCCGCATTGAATCCCTCGCCGATTTCGACACCTTTTACGGCATTGATCGACATAAGATGTCCCGCAATATCCTGATCAAGCTTGGCATAGATCGGTGCGCCGAGACCAACGGGCACATTGTCAGCGACAATCTCAATCACGGCACCAATGGATGATCCCGCCTTGCGGATGCCTTCGAGATACGTCGCGAACTCATCGACTGAAGCGGCGTCAGGCGAAAAAAACGGATTATTGTTGACCTCGTTCCAATCCCAGCGCGAGCGATCCACGAGTTTTTCGCCCATTTGCACCATGGCACCACGCACGATCATGCCCGGCACGATTTTGCGGGCAAGCACCCCTGCCGCTACCCGTGCAGCGGTTTCGCGCGCCGAGGAACGCCCGCCGCCGCGATAGTCACGGATGCCATATTTGGCGTCATAGACATAGTCAGCATGGCCGGGTCGGTAGCGCTTGGCAATGTCGGAATAGTCTTTCGAACGTTGGTCGGTATTTTCGATCATCATCGAAATCGGCGTGCCGGTCGAGACCATGGTGACGCCGTCATCGCGCAGCATAACACCGGAGAGGACACGCACCTGATCCGCTTCCTGGCGCTGTGTTGTGTATTTGGATTGGCCGGGACGGCGTTTGTCCATGTAGGTTTGAATTTCGGCTTCCGAGAACTCGATGCCGGGCGGGCATCCATCCACGACACAACCGAGCGCGATGCCGTGGCTTTCGCCCCAAGTCGTGACTCGAAAAAGATGGCCGAAGCTATTGTGCGACATGCGCAAAAATCCCATGTTGGTCGGGCACGTTCTATTTGCCTTAACCCTTTAATGTCAAACCGCTGAAAAATCCTGTTCCGGACAATTTGCAGCAAAGTTTTTGACACAATCGCCGTGTCTAAAGGTGAAAGAATATGCGTTTGATAATAGAAGCCATCAGGCTCGCCAGATCGGGACGATCGAAAGGAAGCGATATGTTGAAGAATTTTCTGTTTTTGATCGCCGCTATGCTGTTTGCACTGCCCAATACCGCGCTCGCTGATGAAGCCGAAGGCAAGATCACGTCGATTGATGAGACCAGCCAGACGCTGAAGCTTGACGACGGTTCTGTCTATAAGCTGCCGGGCGAGTTTGATTATTCGGTCATTGAAACGGACATGAAGGTCACCATCGTGTTCGACATGTCCGGTGACGACAAAATGGTCACGGATATTGAATTGGCTGAGTAGAGCCGACACATGTGAATCTCTGAAACGGCGGTCCTCGGGCCGCCGATTTTGATTCTTACGCAACCTTGTGATAGGGTGAGCTGATGAAACCGTCCAAAGTTTTCAAAGTCACTGCAACTTGGGATCCCGAGGCGGGCGTCTTCACCTCATTGTCAAATATTCCAGGGCTGGTCGTTGAGGCCGAAAGCTTCGACGAGCTCATTTCGTTGGTGGAAGCCCTAGCGCCCGATGTAATTGCGGCCAACTTGCCAGAGGAGACGCGTCCTTACCGGGTGCATGTCGAGATGCGTCGCGATCTGGCTGTCGCTTGAGTGCCAAAGGATTTCTATCGCGAGACGACCCGACTGCTTGAAGCAGTTGGATGGGTCAAAACAGCGGGCGGAAAAGGCAGTCATGAAAAGTGGGCGCTGCCTGCTACTGGCCGCGTGGTCATAGTTCCGCGATCAAAAAGCCGACACACGGCGAATGAAGTCCTGAAACAGGCTGGAATTCCAAAGGCGTTTTGACCTCCGTCCCAAGGAGTGTCGATGGCTACATTGAGTGTCAAACCCAGCCCAGCACCCCATTCTCCAGCTTCAAAACCC
>JANOYJ010000418.1:0-7037 GCA_031428815.1 Phyllobacterium sp. | reverse complement strand
CGAATGACGATGATGTCAAACAGGCCGCCATACCAGGCCGTCGACAAGCCGAGTGCAATGCCAAACAACATGGAAACCGACATCACGGTGACGCCGATAAACAAGGAAATCCGTGCGCCATACATCAACCGCGACAAGACATCGCGACCCACCGCGTCTGTGCCTAAAGCAAATTGCCATTGACCGTTTTCCGTCCAAACCGGGGGCAGCTTGGTAAATTCACGATATTGTTCCAGCGGATCGTGCGGTGCCAAAATCGGCGCAAACAGGGCCATGACGATAATGAAAGTCAGGACCCAAAGACCAATGACCGCGCCACGATTTTCGCGGAACGAGCGCCAAAACGACAGCAGTGGCCCCGGTGGAACAATTGCTTCCGACGGCAGTGCATCAATGGCCATGGCGTATCCTTGGATTTATCAAACCGTACAGCATGTCGATTATCACGTTGACGACAATCACCACCAAAGCGATCAGCATGATGCCACCTTGAAGGGCGGGATAGTCGCGACGCCCGATTGAATCAATCAACCACTTTCCGACGCCCGGCCATGAAAATATCGTCTCGGTCAAAACTGCGCCTGCCAGAAGTGTTCCTACCTGTAGCCCAATAACCGTCACCACAGGAATGAGCGCGTTGCGCAGCGCGTGCACACCGATAACACGGCGTACGGAAAGTCCCTTGGCGCGCGCGGTGCGCACGTAATCTTCTTCCAACACTTCAAGCATCGACGAGCGTGTCATGCGCGCAATCACCGCTAATGGCACGGTTCCCAGCACAATTGTCGGCAAGATGAGATGGCGCACCGCATCCCAGAACGCACCGGCTTTTCCGGAGAGCAATGAATCAATCAACATGAAGCCGGTCACGGACGGATAGTAGTATTTAATGAGATCGACCCGTCCCGACACCGGCGTCAGGTGCAAGGTGTTCGACATGACGAGGATCAACATCAATCCCCACCAGAAAATCGGCATGGAATACCCGGTGAGTGCGGCCCCCATCAGCGCTTGGTCGGTGTAGGAGCCACGGCGCGAGGCCGCAAAAACGCCTGCGGGCACGCCGAGCAAGACAGCAAAAATCATTGCACAGAGCGTCAATTCGAGCGTTGCCGGAAACAGCTTAAGAAACTCTTCTACAATCGGAGTTTTTGACACAAGCGAAACACCGAAATCGCCGTGCATGATGCCGTATGCATAGTCGAAAAACTGCTTCCAGACAGGCTGGTCCAGCCCCATCTCGTGGCGCAAAAATGCCAGACGTTCAGGATCAATGCCCCGCTCGCCGCGGCGCACTTCAATAGGATCACCCGGCACCAGACGGATCATCAAAAACGTGATGAACATCAGCGCAACAAAAGTCGGCACAGTCAGTGCCAATCGTTTGAGAAGAAGTCTTAACATAATTCCCGCCTTAAATGGACAAGGGCAGGGTTTCCCCTGCCCTTGTTAGTGCGGGTTATTCAGGCACGTCCACATTCTGGAATTCATGCGCACCGAATGGCGATACCTTATAGCCGGTAACACCCTTGCGGATTGGCTCGAACACCGTGGAGTGTGCGATATTCATCCACATGACTTGGTCATGATGTATTTTCTGCATTTCCTGATAGAGCTTGGTTCGCTCAGCCGTGTCGGTCATAGAGCGCGCCTTCATCATGTTTTCGTTGAACTTGGCATCGCAGAATTTCGACAAGTTCTGCCCGGCAGGCTTCCCGTCCTTGTCACAACCGGCAAGGAAGAAGAAATTGTCTGGATCGCCATTGTCACCGGTCCAACCAAGTAGACCCATTTGGTGCTCGCCTGCTTGCAAACGCTTGCGGTACTCGCCCCATTCATAGGAAACCAGCTTGGCATTAATACCAACCTTCGCAAGGTCCGCCTGCATCATTTCGGCCATACGCTTGCCGTTCGGATTGTATGGACGCTGAACAGGCATGTACCAGAGGTCTGTCTCAAGCGCGGTCACACCGGCAGCTGCCAGCATTTCCTTGGCCTTGTCGACATTGTACTCGTAGTCCACCGTCGCATCGTCATATGACCACATGGTCGGCGGGATCGGATTTTTCGCCGGCTGACCGGCACCCTGATAGACTTCCTTCAGAATGGCTGCCTTATCGATGGCCATAGCGATAGCCTGGCGCACTTCCACCTTGTCGAAAGGCGGCTTTTGCGTTTGCATCGACAGGTATCCGATATTCAAGCCGGCCTGTTCCAGCACTTCCACATCAGCATCAGCTTTCATGGCAGGCAGATCGGCCGGATTTGGCGCAATCATAATCTGGCATTCATTGGCCTTCAGCTTGGCATAACGTGCCGTGGGATCGGGTGTGATCGCAAAAATAAGCTCATCAACCTTTGGCTTGCCTGCCCAACCATCAAACGCAGCAAAACGAATGACCGCATCTTTTTGGTAGTCGACATAGGAGAACGAACCGGTTCCAACCGGAATTTGGTCGAATTGTTCGGGCGTGCCCTTGTCGAGCAGGAATTTTGCGTATTCAGCCGAGTGGATCGTCGCAAAATCCATCGCGAGATTGGCCATAATTGGCGCATTGGGCTCTTTGAGCTTCATGATGACGGTGAGGTCATCGGCGCCTTTTTCGAGAGATGCTAACAGGTCCGGCATGCCCATATCGTTGAAATAGTCATAGGAACCGGCGGACACCTTGGCATATGGATGATCTGGCTTCCACATCCGCTCGAACGACCAAAAAACATCCTCTGCGGTCAGATCGCGACTCGGTGTAAATCCATTGACGCCGGAATGGAACTTCACACCTCCACGAAGCTTGAAAGTAATCGTTTTTCCTTCGTCCGTAATCTCATATTTTTCAGCAAGAGCCGGTTCAGGATTGGTCGAACCCGGTGCAAACTGGACGAGCTTATTGTAAACAGGCCGGGCAGCGTCAAGACTGGTGCCCGTGGTGTTGATGTACGGTGAGAAGTTTTCCGGCGAGCCTTCCGAACAATAGACCAAACTCTTGGCATAAGCGCCAGAGCTCAGCACCGCCAACATCGAGGTCGCAGTAAGAAGTTTTTTCAATGTTCCCATGATTGTAGCCTTTTTGTTTTCAAACGTGCGGGATCGCAAAGCCCCGGACTGTCGCTATCTCATTCTGTTTGATTTCGCTTGGCAAGAGGATAACAATAGAAAACCCGACCAGACGGTCAAAAAAATCAAATTAAATCGATTGGGAAAATCAAAGATGCAAAATGCCACCTATCCGAGCCTCAGAGGTAAGGTTGCTTACGTCACGGGAGGCGCAGGTGGCATCGGCGAATCTTTGACGCGAGCATTCGCAGCGCAGGGGGCCTCCATTGGCATCCTCGACATTGATGCGAAGGCCGGCCAAAGTCCTGCAAATGAATTGAAAGCGGCAGGCGCGAAGGTCTGTTTTGTCGGATGCGACTTGCGCGATGTCGACGCGCTCAAGGCGGCACTATCTTCTCTTGAAGCGGACCTTGGTTCAGCCGACATCCTTGTCAACAACGCCGCCCATGATCAGCGTCACGATTGGCAAGATATGACGCCCGAATACTGGGATGAACGAATGGCGGTAAACCTGCGCCATATGTTTTTTGCAATCCAATCTGTCGCTCCTGCCATGATCGAGAAAAAGCATGGCTCCATTATCAACTTCTCTTCGACGTCTTGGAAATTGAAAATGGGCACTATGCCCGGCTACACCACCGCTAAGGCCGCAGTACATGGCCTCACCCGATCTTTCATGATGGAGTTCGGCAAATCCAATATCCGTCTCAACACCGTTTATCCAGGCTGGATTATGACTCCCCGCCAAAAAGAACTCTGGTTCGACGCCGCCGGACAAAAGACCCTTGATGACCATCAAGCCATGCGCGGGCTCATTCAGCCGGAAGACGTCGCCAATCTGGTGATGTTCCTTGCTGCGGACGATTCTTGGTTCTGCTCGGGTCAGGAATTTACTGTCGATGGCGGTTGGATTTAAGCGCGATCATTCAAAGACAATAGTTGGCGCGACACGCCCACCAGACTTGCCTGCCGTCACGCCAGCCCAGACCTTGGCGGCGATTTCCCGATAGATCATTGCATGCGTCCCGTTGGGCTGCGTGGCGACGAGCGGAGTTCCATTGTCTGAATTTTCACGAAGCGCCATGTCCAGCGGCACTTCGCCAAGAAAAGGCACACCTATTCGTTCCGCCTCCAGCCTCGCACCACCATGCCCGAAAATATCATAACGGTTGCCCGTATCCGGCGCGATGAAGTAGCTCATATTTTCGACAATGCCGAGCACGGGCACGTCGACCTTTTTGAACATATTCAGGCCCTTGCGTGCATCGATCAGCGCCAAGTCTTGCGGTGTCGACACAATAACCGCACCTGCCAAAGCAACTTGTTGCGCCATCGTCAATTGTGCGTCACCCGTGCCGGGAGGCATATCGACGATAAGGACGTCCAGATCACCCCATGCGACTTCACGTAGCATTTGTGTAAGCGCCGACATAACCATCGGTCCGCGCCAAATCATCGGTGTCTCTTCATCCACGAGAAAACCCATCGACATGGCTTTAAGACCATAGGCCTGCATCGGTACCAATATCTTACCATCAATCGTTTGGGGTTTGCCCTTAATCCCGAGCAGCCGCGGCATAGAAGGCCCGTAGACATCCGCATCCAGAATGCCAACCCGCAGGCCGTTGGCTTGCAATCCAAGCGCAAGGTTAACCGCAGTAGTGGACTTGCCGACACCTCCCTTACCCGACGCCACCGCAACAATGGCGCCAACCCCCGGAACACCTTGCTTGGCATGGCCCGTCGGACGTTGTGGCGCGGGCACTGGACTACCCCCTGCCTTCTTCTCCGCCGTGAGAGCTGCAACTGCGCTCACCACATCCGGTAGACCTGCAACAGCCTTTTCAGCGGCAACACGCAGCGGCTCAAGCTCCTGCGCCCGTTCAGCCGGAACCGTCACCGAAAAGAAAACTTTGCCGGACGCAATGAATATCCCGGTGACGAGACCTTGGCTGACAATGTCACCTTGCCCATCGGGCCCCGCCACATTTTTCAACGCAGCGAAGACGTCCTGTTGGGTGATTTCCGCCATTTGTTTATCCAGCTTGGTTTCGGCAAGGCGGCTGGTTAGCATGGTGTCCGTGTAGTGGGCAATCGTTAAGGCAACGCATTATGGCAGACAAAATCAAACCGGTTAGGGATACCAATAGCGAAGCAGTTGCGCTGGCGCGTTCGTTGATTGTCGACGCACATTTCGGATCACTTGGTGTGATCGATCCTGAATCGGGCGGACCTTATGTAGGCCGGGTGGCAGTGGCCACAGATGATGCAGGGGCGCCAATAATCTTGATCTCAACGCTCGCATGGCACACGCGGGGGCTGCTGAAGGACTCCCGTTGCTCTTTGCTTGTGGGCGAACCCGGCAAGGGCGACCCGCTCGCACATCCGCGCATTACGCTCGCCTGCATTGCTGAAGAGATCTTACCGGATGCCCCGTTGCTCCCACTCGTCATCGACCGATTTCTTCGACATCAACCAAAGGCAAAACTCTACATCTCTCTCCCCGATTTTTCGTTTTTCCGGCTCTCGATTCAGTCCGCTCGCATGAACGGCGGTTTTGGGAAGGCTTTTTTGTTCAGCAAGGATGATTTTTTGCGATGAAAGTTGTTCTGACTACCTGAATAAATGACGATGGAGGCATCCTCGTGCCCCTAAAATCAGAAATAGTAGAAAACGAAACAGATTGCGGACGCGTCTGCCGCCAAATTTGCGTATTTCATTTTTTCTTGGCCAAAAATAATCACGAATCAAGAAATTTATTGATTCCGGCAGACAAATACGAACCGGTCATCATCCATTTGCTTTCAAATAAGTTCGTTTAGTACTCCTAAAGTAGCAAGTAGTAAAGTATATAAAATCCTAGATTGTATATTTTTATACTATGAACACAACGATGTCGATTTCGCAACAATTGGACCCGCAGAGTCGAAAAAAGCGCTTTGATTCTCGTTTAAAACCGGTAATCTCTGTCCTAATATTAGACGCATTAGTGCACTCGGATACACTGAGTCGGGCGAAGGGACGAAAAATGGCACCGAATGAGCTCGCTTTGAAGGCAGAAGAAGCAGCGGAGTTGCTAAACGCATTGGCAAATAAGAAGCGCCTGATGATCGTTTGCCATCTGCTGGAGTCTGAAATGTCTGTGAACTCGCTCGCGGATGCCGTGGGATTGAGTCAGTCAGCTTTATCGCAGCATTTGGCAAAATTAAGGGCCCTAGGTCTCGTCGCCACACGCCGGGAAGCACAAACCATTTACTATCGCGCAGCCTCCCAGTCCGTAGGCGCGGTGATCGATACGCTTTACAATATTTACTACCCCAAGAAGGCTGCGTGACGAGCGACTAGGCAGCCGCATCGATAATAAAACTCGACTTTTTACAGCCGCTCCTGCTTTATGGAGCCACTTCGTCAACGTTTGTCATTCTAGGGTGAGCAACGATTGTAGGCTGCCATCACCGATGAGGCACATGCGTGTTCCAGCCGAACATTATCCGTATTGACGATCCCAATGATCCGCGCATCTCTGCTTTCCGTGACATCAAGGAGCGCGATCTTGTTGGGCGTGACGGCAAATTTATTGCCGAAGGACGCGTGGTGCTCAATGTTTTGCTCAACACGCGCTTGCACGAAATTGACGCTTTGCTCATACTTGAGAACCGGCTTGGGGGCATAAACGACCTCTTGCCGCTTGTTCCGCCGAGAGTTCCCATATTTGTTGTCTCACAGACCGTCCTGGATGGCATTGCAGGATTTCATCTCCATCGCGGACTTCTAGCGGTTGCGCGTAAACGAGCGGAACTCGAACTCGATAACTTCCTCTCCGTACTTCCAGATGACGCACTTTTAGTCGTGGTTTCAGCGATATCAAATCATGACAGTTTGGGCGGCATATTTCGCAATGCGGCGGCCTTTGAGGCCAGCGGAATAATCTTGGATGAACTGTGCTGCGATCCGCTTTATCGAAAGGCCATCCGCGTCTCCG
>JANOYJ010000417.1:0-2342 GCA_031428815.1 Phyllobacterium sp. | reverse complement strand
TTGGCCATATCCGCCAGCGTGATGATCTTCTTGATCTTCGACGCTTGGCCAGCGGTGCCGAACTCTTCAAGGCGCTGTCTGCACAGCTTTGTCATCGCATCCATGGCAGGCTTCAGATATTTGCGCGGATCAAATTCGCTGCGGTTTTCCGACAGGATTTTGCGAATTTGCCCGGTCATCGCCATGCGGTTATCGGTGTCAATATTGATCTTGCGCACGCCATGCTTGATGCCGCGCTGAATCTCTTCGACCGGCACGCCCCAAGTTGGTTTCATCTCGCCGCCATAGGCATTGATGATGTCCTGCAAATCCTGCGGCACAGACGAGGAGCCATGCATGACAAGATGTGTGTTAGGCAGTTTCTGATGGATCTCTTCGATGACATTCATCGCCAATACTTTGCCATCCGGCTTGCGTGTAAATTTGTACGCGCCATGGCTCGTGCCCATGGCAATTGCCAGCGCATCGACCTTGGTTTCTTTGACGAATTTCACGGCTTCGTCCGGATTGGTCAAAAGCTGGTCATGCGACATCGCTCCTTCGGCGCCATGTCCGTCTTCCGCTTCACCCATGCCGGTTTCAAGCGAACCCAATACGCCAAGCTCGCCTTCAACGGAAATGCCGCCAAGATGCGACATGTCGGTAACCGCTTTGGTTACGCCGACATTGTAATCCCAATCGCCGGGGGTCTTGCCGTCCGCGTGCAGTGAGCCATCCATCATCACGGATGTGAAGCCAGCCTGAATAGCGGTCATGCAAGTCGCCGGTTCATTGCCATGGTCAAGATGCACACAGACCGGAATTTGCGGATAAATCTCAGTCAGCGCATCCATCATGTGTTTCAGCATAATGTCATTGGCATAGGTCCGCGCGCCGCGCGACGCTTGCAAGATCACCGGCGCGTCAACCGCTTCGGCGGCCGCCATAATCGCCAGCGCTTGCTCCATGTTATTGATGTTGAACGCCGGAACGCCGTAATTCTCTTCCGCAGCGTGGTCCAAAAGTTGTCGAAGCGTGATGCGAGCCAATAAAACCTCCCAGTGTTTGGCGCGGCATACATGCCGCAATTTATCCGGTTTCATATCAAACCAAACTATCCGGACCGGCTATTTCGATTCCGCGTACGAAAGGCAAGGGCTGGCATGATTTTCCTGCGCCCAATATCCACAATTCAATCGATTGAGCAATCGATTTTCCACCGCTGCTTCAGTGACTGACGCTCTTCAATTATCACAGTTGTTACCGCAGATAACATAAAATTTGTTGTAATGAGATATTAAAATGTTATAAATCCAAGAAATTCAGGATGGTGCCATTGAAACTCGATAACCGTCGCCAAGGGATCATGGACGCATTGATGGAGACAGGCTCTGCCTCCGTTGACAATCTTTCGCTTCGCTTTTCGGTATCCAAAATGACGATTCACCGCGATTTGGATGAATTGGAGGAGGCAGGTCTCTTGCGCAAAGTGCGCGGCGGTGCCTCAATCCAGAACAGTCTGCAATTTGAAAGTGATTTCCGTTATCGCCAAAAGCTCGCGGTCACAGAGAAGGACCGCATTGCACGCGCCGCGGCGGCTTTGATTGAGCCCGGCCAAACCATTATTATTGATGACAGTTCGACCACCGGGGCAATCGCCGGGCATATAGAGGCAATCAGACCATTGACGATCATCACCAATAATCTTGTCGTTATTGAGAAGCTGGCAGGTATGGCCGGCATCACCCTGATCGCACTTGGCGGGCAATATAGTAAAAAATTCAATGGCTTCTTTGGTCTTGTCGCAGGCGAGGCACTCGCGTCGCTGCGTGCCGATGTTGCTTTCCTTTCGTCCTCAGCGATACATGGCGCAAGTGCTTTTCATCAAGATCAAGAAGTTGTGCAAATCAAACGCTTGATGATGCAGGCCGCGGAGCGTTCCTACCTTATGGTCGATCACAGCAAGTTTGGACGTTCAGCCCTGCATTATTTCGCGGCGCTAACGTCGTTCGATGGCATACTCACCAGTGCCCTGCCCGATATTCCGATACAGAAGACATTGGATGACGCGGGCATATCTGTTTCAGTTGTTCAGAGTTAGGGAAGGGCGTTTATGTCCAAATATTGGATTGGAACAAGCTGGAAAATGAATAAGACACTGGCCGAAGCTAAGTCCTTTGCGTCAGCGATTGCGGCCTTTCTTCCGGAGTGTGATAGCAGGGTCAAACCCTTCATCATTCCGCCTTTCACCGCCGTTCGCGACATCAAGCAAATGCTTGCCGGAACCCGCATCAAGGTTGGTGCGCAGAACATGCACTGGGCAGATCACGGCGCGTGGACCGGTGAAATATCTCCACTAATGC
>JANOYJ010000416.1:0-2384 GCA_031428815.1 Phyllobacterium sp. | reverse complement strand
GTGCCGTTTGCCGCGCTGATGATTCCGCTTTTCATCATGATGGGCAAGGCGGGCATTATTAATACGCATACCGCTGTGCTGCTGCCGTCCGTCGCGACTGCCTTTATTATCTTCTACTTCCGTCAAAGTACCAAGGCGTTTCCGGCAGAATTGCGTGATGCGGCCAAGGTGGACGGCCTGAAAGAATGGCAGATATTTCTCTTCATCTATGTGCCGGTGATGCGCTCAACCTATGCGGCTGCTTTCATCATAGTCTTCATGACCAGCTGGAACAATTACCTTTGGCCGTTGATTGTCTTGCAGTCGAACGAAACCCTAACCATCACGCTTGTCGTCTCCTCGCTCGCCTCCGCCTATTACCCCGATTTCGGTGTTGTAATGGTCGGAACGGTGCTGGCCACGGTGCCGACGCTCCTCGTCTTTTTCGCCATGCAGCGCCAGTTTGTCCAAGGCATGCTCGGCTCGGTTAAATAGGATTTAGAATGCGCGTTAATACGAGTTTCAATCAGGCTTGGACCTTTCATGCGGGGTTTTCGGAGGAGCTTGCTACGGAGTTTTGCACCGGCGAGAGTGTGACCTTGCCGCATAATGCGGTGGATCTGCCGTTCAATTATTTTGACGAAACGACGTATCAGCGCGCCTTCACCTATCAGAAAATAGTTGAATGGCAGCCGGAGTTTGCCGGTAAAGAAGTGTCGCTGGTTTTTGACGGCGCGATGGCGGATTCCGTCGTCTACTTGAATGGCAAGGAGATTGTCGCGCATAAGGACGGCTACACCCCCTTCACGGCGCGACTGACCGGGCTGTTGATCAAGGGCGACAATCTCATCTCCGTCAAAATTGACGGGACTGAAAACCCCGAAATTCCACCATTCGGCGGTCGCATCGATTACCTGACCTATGCGGGAATCTATCGCGACGTTTGGTTGAAGGTGACGGATTCAATTTCCATTGCGAATATCAAGATTGAGACGGGTAATGTGCTCACGGATTCGAAATCAGTGTCGGTGCGTTGTGATCTGAATAATCCGCAGAATTTGGCATTTTCCGGCACGCTCACAGTTCAAATGAAAGACAGCGCTGGAACTGTGATTGGCGAGGGGTCGGCGGATGCTGTCGCTGCCAGTGTCACCCTTCACGTACGCAATCTCAAAGGCATTGCGCTCTGGGGTTTGGACAGCCCGACGCTGTATGAAATAACGGCCACGCTCGTCACGGATAAAGGCTCGGACGCTCTTTTCTCGCATTTCGGATTCCGCACCGCTGAGTTCACAGCCGATGGATTTTTGCTGAATGGCAAACCGCTTAAAATCCGCGGGCTTAACCGGCACCAAGCCTATCCCTATGTCGGTTACGCGATGGGTCGCTCGGCGCAGGAGCGAGATGCGGAGCTTTTGAAATATACGCTGAAATGCAATTTGGCGCGCACCTCGCACTATCCGCAGTCCCCATATTTCCTCGATCATTGTGACCGGATCGGCCTTCTTGTGTTTGAGGAAATTCCGGGCTGGCAGCATATTGGCGGGGACGTTTGGAAGCAGGAAAGTATCCAAAACGTGCGCCGCATGATTGAGCGTGACTGGAACCATCCATCCATCATTATCTGGGGCGTAAGGATCAATGAATCGCAGGATTCGCATGATTTTTATGTCGAGACCAACCGCCTCGCGCACGAACTCGACACAACGCGTCAGACCGGCGGGGTTCGCTACATTACGGATAGTGAGTTCCTCGAAGACGTCTACACGATGAATGATTTTATCCTTGGGAATGACGAATTGCCGGGCAATAACCGCGCCCGCCTGCCGTTGCGCAACCAGTTGGAAAACACCGGGCTGAAGCGAAAAGTGCCCTATATGGTCACCGAGTTTGGCGGGCATATGTATCCGACGAAACGGCACGATCAGGAGCAGCGTCAGGCCGAGCATGTGACGCGCTATTTGCAGGTGCTGAATGCCAGCTATGGCGATGAAAATTCCTGCGGCAGTGTTGGTTGGTGCATGTTTGATTACAACACGCATAAGGATTTTGGCTCGGGTGACCGCATTTGTCATCACGGCGTGATGGATAGCTTTCGCGAGCCGAAATTTGCGGCGTACGTTTATATGAGCCAATGTGATCCCAGCGATGAAATCATCATGAAGCCGGTGACATTCTGGGCGCGGGGCGAGCGTAATATTGGCGGCGTGTTGCCGCTGATCATTCTGACCAATTGCGACGAAGTTGAAATCGCCTACGGCGATGGCAGCATCACCAAGCGCATCGGACCCGACCGTGAAAACTATCCGCACTTGCCGCACGCGCCCGTCGTTTTGGATCACCGGCATTTTTCTACCGACGAGCTTGGCCTTTGGGGCATGCAGTGGGAGGGCGCGACGTTCACA
>JANOYJ010000415.1:0-2518 GCA_031428815.1 Phyllobacterium sp. | reverse complement strand
ATTTCATGACCAATCCTTCGCTGTCCGGGCGGGGGAAGGCACTGAAAATCTCCGCGCCGAAAGACATCGCGGACCGCAAGCGGTCTAAGCGAAAGCATAAAGGGTAGGAATTGCATGAATGCAGGGGCGCAAGGCAGACTGACGGGCCGGGAACCGGTTTCCGTCGTCGACATTGGCTCCAATTCGGTGCGGTTGGTCGTCTACGAAGGCATCGTCCGCTCACCCACTGTTTTGTTCAACGAGAAAATCCTCTGCGGCCTCGGTAAAGGCATCGCGGATTCCGGGCGCTTAAATGACAAAGCCGTTGAAAGCGCACTCGCCGCATTGAAGCGCTTCCGTGCGCTTTCGCATCAGGCGGGCGCTAAGACCATGCACGTCTTGGCAACAGCTGCGGCCCGAGAAGCGGATAATGGATCACTGTTTGTCAGCCAAGCCGAGGCAATTCTCGGCGTCAAAATCCGCGTGTTGACCGGCCAAGAGGAAGCCTATTTCTCCGCCATGGGCATCATATCCAGCGTATGGCGGCCGAACGGCATTGTCGGCGATCTTGGCGGCGGCTCGCTCGAACTGGTCGATGTCAATGAAAGTAAAATCGGTGACGGCATTACGCTGCCTTTGGGGGGCTTGCGCCTTTCCGACATGTCGGGTGGCTCGTTATCCAAGGCGGCAAAGCTCGCACAGATGCACCTGTCCGGCGCAGCGCTTTTGAAAAATGGCAAAGGCCGACCCTTTTACGCCGTCGGTGGCACGTGGCGAAATCTCGGCAAATTGCATATGGGCGCCGCCGGCTATCCGCTGCATGTGATGCACGAATATGAAATTCCGTTTGAAGATGCGGTGCAGTTTTTGCGCCGTGTCGCCAAGGGCGAGGCTGACAAAATCCCTGGCATTGAATTCGTCTCGCGCAACCGGCAATCCTTGCTGGCCTACGGCGCAACTGTGTTGCTCGAAGTCATCCAACAAATGAAACCATCCTCTGTCATCATGTCCGCGCTCGGCGTGCGCGAGGGCTATCTCTATTCGTTGCTTTCGAAAGACGAGCAAGCCGAAGACCCTTTGCTCTCCGCCGCCAGCGAGCTCTCGGTTCTCCGGTCCCGCTCACCTTCCCATGCCCGCGAACTTTCCAAATGGACCGGCGAAACTATGGCAATCCTCGGTATGGATGAAACCGAAAACGAAGCCCGCTACCGCCATGCCGCCTGCCTTCTCGCCGACATCGGCTGGCGTGCGCATCCGGATTATCGCGGTGCACAATCGATGAACATTATTTCGCATGGCGCCTTCATCGGCATCGACCATCCCGGCCGCGCCTATATGGCGCTCGCGAATTTCTATCGTCACGAAGGCCTTATCGACGATGCGCTCTCGCCCGAAATCAAACAACTTGCCCCGCAGCGCCTCTTTGAGCGCGCCAAACTCCTCGGCTCGCTGATGCGGGTTGTATACCTATACTCCGCCGCCATGCCCGGCGTCATCCCGAGGCTTGGCTTCAAGCCGGACGGTATTGGCGGGTTCCTGTTCAGTGTGCCAAAAGACATTGGCGATCTGGCCAGTGACCGGACGGAAGGGCGACTGCAACAGTTTGCCAAGCTGTCGGGAAAGCCGATACGGACGGTTGTGGGGTAGAGCTTTGCCAATTTATAATGACATTTGTAAATACAAATGTCATTTTCTTCCATGAAGTTTGAATGGGATAGCGAGAAGTCGGAAGCCAATAATATCCGCGAACGCGGTTTGGATTTCATCGACGCCATACCAACATTCGACGTTTCAGATCGGAAAATCTGGGAAGATATTCGCCTCGACTACGACGAGAAGCGTTTCAATATGCTGTCCAAACATAATGGACGCATCTTCTTTGTCACGTTTACTCTGCGAAACCACGTGGTTCGGATCATATCGTTTAGAAAAGCCAATCAAAGGGAGGTTATTAATTATGACCAACTCTAATTTCGAAACTGTGCGCGTTGGCGATAGCTATTATCAAAAGCTGCCAGATGGTACATTGTCTCAGCTCAAGGGAAAAACCGACTGGCAGCGCATTGACGCGATGTCTGGAGAACAGATCGAAGCCGCCGCCTTATCGGATACCGACGCCCTTCCTTTGACCGACGATGAATGGGCAAACGTGAAACTGGTCGAGCCATTCAAGACGCCAGTCACGATCCGTTTGGACACCGATGTCGTCGATTGGTTCAAAACTCAAGGCTCGCGCTCTATCAGACCCGAATAAACGCGGTGCTGCGGCGCTATGTTGAGGCGCAGCGGAAGGCGGGGTAGGGGCGAGGCAAAAAACTTAGGGCCTGTTTCGAAGATAGAAAATTCTTGCGGCGAGAAAAATCATCAAAATCGAGAAAATTAAAGTTCCCGGGTAATTTGTAAAGATATCGAGATTGTAGAGCAGCAAGACCAATACTACCGCGAGAATGCAGACAGAAAGTGTTCTCAACTTCGTTCCCTCTAAATCACCACCGCCCGCACCTTCTTCCCCTCAAACTTCAGCGCTACTTCGCCTGCA
>JANOYJ010000414.1:0-11356 GCA_031428815.1 Phyllobacterium sp. | reverse complement strand
GAGTTTGAAAATCCAATTTCAGCCGAAGAGGCCCGCGCCATTCTCGAAAACGCACCGGGTTGCCTCGTCATTGATCGTCATGAAGATGGTGGCTATGCGACCCCGGTCGAAAGCGCCGGTGAAGACGCGACGTACATCAGCCGTATCCGCGAGGACATCACGGTTGAGAATGGCTTGGCTCTATGGATTGTCTCCGACAACTTACGCAAAGGCGCGGCACTGAACGCGGTGCAGATCGCCGAGCTGCTGGTGGCAAGAGGATTGATTACGCCGAAGTTGAAAGCGGCGTAATTCAGATTTTCTTGCATTTGGTAGGAAACTTGCCTACTCTTTTGGCAAGGAGATAAGCCATGGCGAATGTCGAAAAACTCAGTGTCGCTGTCACGCCCGAAATGGCGGCGATGCTGCGCGAAGTTGTCGGATCAGGCGAATATGCGTCGTCAAGCGAAGTGATGCGGGAGGCGCTGCGGGAATGGAAATTTCGGCGAGGGCAGCGCGAACAAGCGGTTGAGGAATTGCGCAAGCTGGTTCAGGAAGGCATTGACAGCGGGTCACCCGAGAATGGTGACGCTGTTTTTGATCGGCTAATGGCCGAATTTGACCTCAATCACGCTAATTGAATTACCGTATTCATCCAAAGGCGGAGGACGACATTCTTTCAGCAATGGACTACTTTGCATTGGATAGTCCCAAGGCGGCGCGCAATTGGCACGCAGTAATCAAAGAAAAGTGCCGCCGCCTCGGTGAGACGCCGGGAATGGGGATATCCCGTCCGGAACTTCAGGTGGGTATTCGCACTTTATCCGTCGGAAGTTATTTGATCATCTATCGTTCCCTGTCGGACACAGTTGACATTCTGCGCATTTTGCACGGTGCCCGACAATGGCAAGACCTGTTGTAAGTGGTAATTTCCCCTCCAATCCGCCATATAGCCACAAACAGATGTGAGGCAGGGCATGGCCCTTGATGTTGAATTCGCGAAGATGAACGGGCTCGGCAACATGATCCTTGTTGCCGATATGCGCGGTCGTGCGGATCGCATCCGGCCGGAGGCGGCGATTGCGCTGGCGGCGGACAAGGCGACTTTGTTCGATCAGATCATGGCAATCCATGATCCGAAGACGCCGGAAACCGATGCCTATATCGAAATTATCAACCGCGATGGATCGCTGGCGCAGGCTTGCGGCAATGGCACACGCTGTGTGGTGCAGGCCTTGGCGGCGGAAAGCGGAAACAAGGCTTTTGTGTTTGAGACGCTGGCGGGTATTCTGGAAGCCAGCGAGCATGAAGACGGGATGATCTCCGTTGATATGGGAACGCCGGTTTTCGAGTGGAATAAGATCCCGCTTGCAGAGGAATTTCCAGATACGCGCGCCATAGAATTGCAAATCGGGCCAATTGATGATCCCGTTCTCCATTCGCCGTCGGCCATTTCGATGGGTAATCCTCACGTAGTTTTCTGGGTCGATCAGGATGTCTGGTCTTATGATTTGGAGCGTTTCGGGCCCTTGCTCGAAAATCATCCGATGTTTCCCGAGCGGGCTAATATCTCGCTGGCATTCGTTGCAAGCAGAGAGAAAATTATTCTGCGCACTTGGGAGCGAGGCGTCGGTCTGACACTGGCTTGCGGGTCGGCGGCTTGTGCGGCCGCGGTGTCTGCCGCTCGGACCAAGCGGACGGGGCGCATAGTCACTGTGCAAGTGCCAGGCGGGCCGCTTCAAATCGAGTGGCGCAGGGATAATCACGTTGTCATGACCGGGCCTGCCGAATGGGAATTTTCCGGGCAACTTGACGCGGCAAATGGTGCGTGGGTGCGGGCGCAAGAGAACGCTGCATGAGCGGGATTGACGTCATCACGCTTGGCTGCCGCCTCAATACCTACGAGTCCGAAGTTATCCGGCGCGAAGCAAAACTCGCAGGGCTTGATGCGCTTTCCGGCGGGGCGATTATTATCAATACATGCGCCGTGACGGGCGAAGCCGAACGGCAGGCGCGGCAGGCGATCCGAAAAGCGCGGCGGGATAATCCCTCGGCGCGCATTATAGTGACCGGCTGCGCGGCGCAAACCAATCCCGCGCAATTTGAGACGATGGACGAAGTCGACCTTATTCTTGGCAATGAGGAAAAGCTCAAAAGCCACAGTTATCGCGCGCTGCCGGATTTCGGCGTCAATGATTTCGAAAAGACCCGCGTCAACGATATTATGAGCGTCAAGGAGACGGCTTCGCATATGGTCGATGCGCTTGAGGGCAGGGCGCGGGCGTTTGTTCAGGTGCAGAACGGTTGTGACCATCGCTGCACGTTTTGCATCATCCCGTTCGGACGTGGCAATTCGCGTTCAGTGCCGATGGGTGCGGCTGTGGATCAGATCAAACGGCTTGTGGGCAATGGATACCGAGAAGTGGTTTTGTCCGGTGTGGATCTGACGTCGTATGGACCAGACCTTCCCGGTAATCCGACACTTGGCAAATTGCTCAGGACGATTTTCACACATGTGCCGGAGCTTGAGCGCTTGCGGCTCTCGTCGATTGATTCCATCGAAGTAGATGATGATCTGATGGAGATGATTGCCACCGAAAAGCGTTTGATGCCGCACCTGCACTTGTCGTTGCAATCGGGTGACAACATGATCTTGAAGCGCATGAAGCGGCGACATAAGCGGGAGGATTCGATCCGGTTTTGCGCGGATGTGCGGAAAGCGAGGCCCGATATGGTTTTTGGTGCCGATATTATTGCAGGTTTTCCTACGGAGACCGAGCAAATGTTTGAAAACTCGCTGAAGATCGTTGAGGAGTGCGGGTTGACGAACTTGCATGTCTTCCCGTTTTCGCCGCGGGAGGGAACACCTGCCGCCAAGATGCCTCAGCTGGATCGTTCGCTCATTAAGGCACGGGCGGCGCGGCTGCGTGGGATAGGCGACCACGCTTATTCTCGCCATCTGCAAAGTATAATTGGTAGTGAACAGAAGGTTCTTGTCGAGCGCGAAGGGCTTGGACGTACGGAGGGCTTCACCCTCGTTGCCATTAATGGCGGGATCGCGGGCACCATCGTTCCCGTCAAAATCACCGGTCATGGCAAAAACAAACTGACCGGCTTTATTGCCGTACAACAGGCGGTATAATGGCTTTCGGATTTATCAAAAAGATTTTCTCTTTCGGCAAGAAGGAGGTTGTTGAATTTGAGCAAGCGGTAGAGACGCCGCTTGAAATCGCCGCGCCCGTTCCTGAATTAGAAGCTCCAGAGCCTCATGTGCATGAACAGCATCCAGTTCAGACGGCGAGTCTCGAGCCGATTAAGATAGAACCCCTAGAAGATATTATCGAAGAAATGGCGGCGCCGGAGTCGGTGGTTGCGGAGCTTTTGCCCGACGTCGTTGAAACGGAAATCGTCGTACCTTTTGACGATCAGAAAAGTCATAAGCCGGATTCTTTTCTTTCGCCTATCGCCTTGCCATTAGAAGACGAAGGTGTTGACGGTGACGCAACCACTACCGTTAAAACAGTTCTGGACAATGGTTTTGAAGTTGTCAGCGTCGATATTTTAGCCGACGAAGTAATTCCTGAATCAATTGATTTCGCCGAATCTGATTTAAAATTCGAAGAACCCGCCGGCAAAATCCTCATCGGTGCAACGGAAGAGAACACTTACGTTCCTGTACCTGAACCGGAGGAAAAACTCTCATGGATTGGCCGCCTCAAACGCGGTCTTTCGCGTTCCTCGACACAGCTTTCTTCATCGATCACCGGCATTTTCTTGAAGCGCAAGCTCGATGAGGACACGCTGCAAGAGTTGGAAGACGTCCTGATTCAGGCTGATCTCGGCATGGAAACAGCGTTGCGCATCACCGACACATTGTCGTCGGGTCGCTTTGGCAAGCAGATTTCCGATGAGGAAGTGCGCGCTATTATGTCGTCGGAAATCGAAAAAGTCTTGCTGCCGGTCGCCAAGCCGCTTGAACTCGATCTGTCGCACAAGCCGCATGTCATTCTCGTCGTCGGGGTCAATGGCACTGGCAAAACAACGACCATCGGTAAACTCTCGGCCAAGCTACGCACGGCCAAGCTCAATGTCTGGCTCGCGGCGGGCGACACATTCCGCGCGGCGGCGATTGAACAATTGCATATCTGGGGCGAGCGGACGGGTTCGCCCGTTGTTTCCACCAAGATCGGCGCGGATGCGGCGGGTCTCGCCTATGACGCGTATGAAAAGGCCAAGATTGGCGGCGCGGATGTGCTGATAATCGATACGGCCGGGCGTTTGCAAAACCGCACGGAATTGATGGATGAGCTCGCCAAGATCGTGCGTGTATTGAATAAACTCGACCCGGAAGCGCCGCATACTGTGTTACAAACGCTGGATGCCACGACGGGGCAGAATGCTTTGTCGCAGGTCGAGATTTTCAAGAATGTCGCGGGTGTTAACGGATTAGTGATGACTAAGCTCGACGGCACGGCGCGTGGTGGCATTCTGGTCGCCATCGCCGCACGGCATAAACTGCCGGTCTATTTCATCGGTGTCGGCGAGACGGTTGACGACCTTGAACCTTTTTCGGCTAAAGAATTTGCCTCAGCCATTGCAGGAACGGAATGATGAAACTCGAACAAGCCCCCGGCACAAAGGGCAAGCCCGAAATCAACCCGATATTGAAGCTCGCATTGGAGCTTGGACCGCTTATCGTGTTCTTCTTCGCCAATTCGCGCGGTGCTTGGCTGGCGGCGAAAATACCGGCGCTCGCCGATATCGGCGGCCCGCTGTTCATCGCAACACTGTTGTTCATGATCGCAACTGCCGTCTCGCTGACCGTTTCCTACGCGCTAACCCGAACCTTGCCAATCATGCCACTGGTTTCAGGCGGGGTTGTTTTGGTGTTTGGAACGTTGACGCTTTGGCTGCAGGATGAGACGTTTATCAAAATGAAGCCAACGATTGTGAATTCGCTGTTCGGTGCGGTACTGCTCGGAGGATTGTATTTCGGCAAGTCGCTGCTCGGCTATGTTTTCGATTCTGCCTTCAAGCTGGACGCCGAAGGTTGGCGGATACTCACTTTGCGTTGGGGCTTGTTTTTTCTGGTGCTTGCCGTGCTCAATGAAGTGGTTTGGCGGAATTTCTCGACCGATAGCTGGGTGGCGTTCAAGGTCTGGGGCACGATGCCGCTGACCCTTGTCTTTACGATGAGCCAGATGCCGCTCATCATGAGGCATGGAACGGAAAAGCCGACTGCCTAGGGCTGTGTGAATGGTTAAAGCGGTGCCGCGTGGCGAAAGGAATTTACAGAAAGTTGACTATGCCTATCTGACCAAGATGATATTTTCGTATTGAGTAACATTTCCCCCTCCACTTTCCCAAATTAATACAGTAACTTGGCGCTGGCATGGGGTCCGAGCCGTGCTTTCAAAGACTGCATGCGTGTCTCCCCCGTATGCCGGAGCATTGAATGCCAGAAGTCGATCAGAAACATAAATCTGAGATTATCGATCATTTGTATGACGTTGCCCTCGACCCTGAGCGCTATGAAGCGTTGCTGGACGTTTGGGAAAAGCGTATGGCACCCTTGCGCATCGAGACCGACAAAATTGTCCGTCCTAATACGATAGAAATCACAGACCACGACCTTGAGGCGCATGCCAATCGCGCCGGCATCTTTCTTGACAGACTAAGGGAAGACGAAACGATGACGGAGCAATCCGTACTCGACATAGAAGTTGCTGCCGCATTTCTCGTTGGCAGCGATCTTAAAATCGTTGCGGTCAATCACGTCGCTACAGAAATATTAGGTATCAGCAAAAACGATCCGCTCACAAAATTGCGGATCGATGAGGATAATTGTCAGGAATTGCGCAATGCAGTGATCGGAGTTTGCGCGAACCTGACGGCAAAACCCGCACTTCTGCGGTTTTTCTCACCTGAAAGTGACCGTCCCAAAGTCTTTCATGTCTCTAAACTCTCAGGCAAGCCGTTTCAGGGTAATTTCGCGCTTGTCCGCTCGAGCGAGCTTGGTTGGCCAGAAAATCTTTCGGCGATGATCCGTGACGCGTTTCAACTGACGAACGCCGAGATTGATGTCGTCCGCGCCCTTGCTGAAGGCAAGAGCATCAGGGAAATTTCGGCTGAGCGCATGCGCTCGTTTGAAACCATTCGATCGCAAGTCCGGTCGATCCTGTCAAAGACCGAAACGCGATCACAAACCGAATTGATCCGCATCACACTCAGCTTGATGGAAGTGGTATCTTCAACAAAACCGGCCGGTAGAATTACGTCCAACTCAAAAGATGCTTTGAAGCCGAATAACTATTTGTCGCTGACAATGCCGGGCAACCGGCGCTACGACTATGTCGAGTTTGGTGCCAAGAACGGGCGACCTGTCCTGTTCCTGCCAATTGACTACGGACTGATCCGCTGGCCGGTCAGTGCCGAACGTGCGGCGAAGGAATTGAACATACGGGTCATCTCTCCCGTCCGCGCCGGGTTTGGTCATTCGGGGGAGTTGCCGGACACGAAAGATTATTGCGGCGACACAGCGCGCGACCTCAATCGACTTCTCGAGCATCTTGGCATTAAGCGCACCGCGATTATCGCGCTCGGTGCGGATCTGCGATTCGCGATGCGCTTGGCGGTGGAGTTTCCGGAAAAAGTAACCGGCATTCTCGGATGCTCCGGTGCTTTACCGGTAACGACGGCTCTCCAATATGAGCGCATGGACAAATGGCAACGGTTCATTCTGGCCAATGCGCGCTATGCGCCAAAAATTCTGCCTTTTCTGGTGAAAGGCGGCTTCTCACTGGCCCGCCGTATTGGCCGCGAGAGCTTTTTCAACTCGGTCAACGAGGGATCTCCCGCTGACATTCGAACCTTTGCTGATCCGGAAGTGCGCGAAGCCATCTTGATGGGGTCAGAAATATGCCTGTCCGATTGGCATACCGCCCATCTTGCCTTTGCCCGTGAATGCATTGATTCCGAAACAAATTGGGCTGCGACGGTGCGGTCCTGCCGAGCGCCGGTTCGCCTGTTGCAAGGGGCCGAAGACCCGCAGACTCCAGCGGTGACCGTGCGCGAGCTCGCGCTTGAATTCCCGCATCTCGATATAGAGATCATCGAGGATGCGGGTCAATTATTGTTTTTTCAGGAGTGGCCCCGTGTCTTGAAAGAGCTGGAGCGGTTCTTACCGCAGAGTTGAGCCTTGGCTATACCTTCAGGACATCAACCCCCGGCAATGGCTTGCCTTCCATCCATTCAAGGAACGCGCCGCCAGCCGTGGAGACATAGGTGAAATCATCCGCCACCCCGGCATGATTAAGCGCCGACACAGTATCGCCGCCGCCCGCCACCGACGTCAGCTTGCCAGCCTTGGTGCACTCCGCCGCATGGCGCGCCGCCGCGACCGTCGCCCGGTCAAACGGTTCGATTTCAAATGCGCCGAGTGGCCCGTTCCAGACCAGTGTCGCGGCCTTTGAAATCCATTCATTGATAACATCGACGGATTTTGGCCCGACATCCAGCATCATGCCGTCAGCAGGTATGGCTGAGACATCGACAATCTCAAACGCCGCACCTGCTTTGAACTCTTTGGCGATGACGCCATCCACCGGCAGCACAATCGCACAGCCCGCTGCTGCTGCCTCAATCATGATTTGCTTGGCTGTCGGGGTAAGGTCATGCTCGCACAGAGACTTGCCGACATTGATGCCTTTGGCCGCGAGGAACGTGTTGGCCATGCCACCGCCGATCACCAGCGCATCGACCTTCTTCACGAGGTTCATGAGGAGGTCGAGCTTGGAGGAAACCTTTGCACCGCCGACAATAGCCACGACTGGCTTCACCGGCTTGCCGAGGCCCTTTTCCAACGCCTCAAGCTCGGCCTGCATGGTGCGGCCGGCATAGGCTGGCAGGATATGCGCCAAGCCTTCGGTCGACGAATGGGCGCGATGGGCAGCAGAGAAGGCGTCATTGACAAAGATGTCGCCATTTTCAGCGAGCGCTTTGGTAAATTCCGGATCGTTCTTTTCTTCTTTTTTATAGAAGCGGGTGTTTTCGAGACAGAGAATATCGCCGTCTTTCATCGCCGCCACAGCGCTCGCCGCGTCCGGTCCGATGCAATCCTTGGCAAAGCCGACCGGCTTTTTGAAGATTAGCGCGGCCGCCGCAGCAATAGGTTCCAGTGACATCGTTGGATCAGGGCCGTCTTTCGGACGACCAAAATGTGACAAAAGGATCACCTTTGCGCCTTTGCCTGAAAGCTCCAGAATGGTCGGAGCAACACGTTCAATGCGCGTCGCGTCGCTCACCTTGCTATCTTGCACCGGGACATTGAGATCAACCCGCAGCAGAATGCGTTTGCCTGTAACGTCGCCAATCTGATCCAAAGTGCGAAAGTTGCTCATGATAATTCCTTCAAACGCCGGTAATTTCAAATCTAGAGTGGGACGTTCTTAGATGGAAGCGATTGCAATGGTGGGATTTTGTGACAAGACCAAGGAAGGATCCGATGAACGCACACTCTGAATCGATTTACTTCGGCGTGCGCAGCTTGGCAATCCAAGCGGTGACATAATCCTTGAACTCGCCCGGCGACATGAAGACCGGGATGCGCGGCACATGCGCCTGCGGCTCGAACGACAGGCCGACTTCGGTGATATGTCCGTCGTCGTCGACATCGCGCACGATAAGCTCCACCTCGCCAATTGTCACCCGGTCGGCATATTCCGCCCGCCCACCGAGCCGCTCGATCATGAGGTCAGCAATCGTCCGGAGTTGCTCGCTTTCACTCAAGGTGATGCCGTAGGCCATTGAGAGATCTGTCGCAGGACGCACAGGATCGACCGCAAACGCGCCGAAGAAATCTGCATCGTCCGGATCGACCGTTGCACGGCTGGCGAAGAGCCTATCGAGCAGCCTCGGATATTTGTCCGGCACGAAGATATAGACGTGGTCATCCGCCTTCAAACGACCGGCATATTGAAACGCCATGGACTTACCATCGCGCACCACAAGTGAAGGCCGCGCCCATCTTGGAATGCGGCCGGATCGCGCGACGGGGCTGCCTTCAACAATACGATAAGCCAGCAGTTCATGATGCGCCGCACCGGGGAGTTCCAGCTCGACCTTGTCGAGCGGCCCGGTGCGTTGGGGCACGATCAGGCCAAGGCGCTTGGCAAGGGGCAAAACAGTCCAGCCTTGCAGCAGCAGCGACACCAGCACGATGATGAAGGCGATGTTGAAAATCTCGCGGCTGTTTGGCAGGCCGCCAAGTATCGGCGTTAAAGCAAGGAGGATCGATACCGCACCGCGCAAACCCACCCATGACAGAAACGCCGTCTCGGCGCGCGGAAACCCGAAGGGCAAAAGTGCGAGCGTGACGGCGGTAGGGCGTGCGATGAAAATCAGGAACAGGGCCAGAATGACGGCAGGGACGAGGATCACCCCGAATTGGCTCGGCGTCGCAAACAGTCCGAGCACCAGAAACATGATGATTTGCGCCAGCCACGACATACCGTCTTGAAAACGTTTCAACGTCGCATGCGAGCGGATGTTTTGATTACCGGCATAAATGCCAGCAATATAAACCGCGAGAAAACCTGAGCCATGGCTCGCGCCGGCGATGCCGAAAACCAGCATGGCCAGCGCGATGACAAAGATCGGCAATAACCCGCGATCCAATTCCAACTTTTCCACCAGCCGCACAATAATCCAGCCACCGGCAAGACCAATCACCCCGCCAATGCCCATTTCCATAAGAAATCCGAGCGCAATATTGAACGCCAAGACACCGGGGGTTTCGATCTGACCCAGCGCGATGATCTCGACTAAGGAAATCGTCAAAAATATCGCTATCGGATCGTTGGAGCCGGATTCGATTTCCAAGGTCGAGCGCACACGGTCGCGAATGGCAATGTCGCCAACCCGCAAGAGAAAAAATACTGCAGCCGCATCGGTTGAGCCGACAATGGCACCCAAAAGAAAGGACTGCGCCCAGCCCAGTCCGGTCAAGTAATGCGCCGCCGCGCCAAATATACCAACTGTGAGTATGACCCCTATCGTTGCTAGTGAAAGCGCCGGAAGCGCTGCCTGTCTTAGCGCGTTGATGGGTGTCCCGAAACCTGACTCAAAGAGAATGATTGCCAGCGCGATGGAACCAATGAAATAGGCCGCCGCCGCATTGTCAAATTCAATGCCAAGCCCGTCGACACCGGTGACAAGGCCGATTGCCAAGAACATCAACAACAGAGGCGCGCCGAACCGGAAGGCGATCAAGCTCGAAAATCCGGCAGTAAGCACCAATGCCGTTCCGACCAGCGTATAAAGATAAATGCCCTGTTCCAATACGCCGCCGTCCCAAATCACCTAGTGCTTAACTCATAAGAGAGTGCGGCGAAGGCATGGCGGGATGCAAGCCGAAGTTTGAATTTTGGCTAAAAATGAGCGATTTGCCGTTGCAGATTGACTCTTGAGCAAAGCGACGTTTCACGTAACCGCCAACTTGCTCTAAGTTCTTGATTTGACGCATTGTCCTTTGCTTTTGATGATTCCATCAAAATCGAAAATGTTCTCTACGCTGATTGACCGTTTGAGCGCAAAGTGCGGGCCAGTGCGTGAATATGGCTTGCGCCTATTCCGCAGCAGCCGCCGATCATTGAGGCACCGCTTTCTGCCCACTCGCAGGCGAACTTTGAATAGAGTTCGGGAGTCAATTCCTTGCGCGTGTCATGCAGAGTTTCATTGGCACCGCCTTCTTCCTGGGATTCAAAGGCGTTGGCATAAACACCGATCTCAATATCCTTACCCAATCGCTTGAATATACCGGAAGCGATTCGGATTGCTTTCGCCATGACTTCCGGCTGGCTGCAATTAAAAAGGAGGGTTGTTGCACCGGAACCTGCCAGCCATTCGGCTGCATCCGCGACAGATTCTCCAGAGCGCAGTGTCGCTTCACCTGAGGCGATGGCCGCAACGCTGTCATCCAATGTAAACGAAATCCAAAAAGGTTTTCCAGTCGCGGCAATCGCCGTCCTCACGGCCTCGCCCTCTGCAATCAGGCTCAAAGTTTCTCCAAGCCAGACATCGACATAGGGCGACAGTCCTTGAACGAGAACGCTGAGATATTCTTGTGCACGCAATGGATCAAAAAGCTGAGGTTCATAAGAGCCGAAGATCGGTGGCAATGAGCCTGCCACCGTGATTTTGCGATTGATTTCGCCATCCGCAGCCTGCCGTGCAAGCATTCCAGACATCTCAATCAGCGTCAGGCCCTCAGAGCGAAAACGCTCCTCGCCGATATGAAAGGGGACGAGTGCATAGCTGTTTGTTGTGATGACATCAGCGCCCGCTTGAATGAATTCGCAATGCACTTGCCGGACAATGT
>JANOYJ010000413.1:0-4272 GCA_031428815.1 Phyllobacterium sp. | reverse complement strand
GGCAGGGGTGGGGGCGCATCGCGCCGAACTTGAACGATCAGACTTCTCCCCACCCCCGTCTTTCGACCCATTGGACTGCGACATGGCGGCAATCTGGAATGGCGCCAGACCCGCATGCATGCACGCCCTCGCCGACGCCCCTTGGCGCACCAATGGCGATAGTGTGGAGCGCATCGAACTCCTCGCTTCACATCTCGTCTCTGGCGAAATGTCATGCCCTGATGGCTGGCTGAACACACAAAGTGTCTTGAATGAGATCAACGACCGCATCGGCCCATCGGTCATTGCCTGCGGTCCGGCCGAACTCACCGGGATTCTCACTGCGCTCGACGGCCGCTTTGTGCCGCCCGGCCCGTCCGGTGCACCGACACGCGGGAGGCCGGACGTTTTGCCGACGGGACGTAATTTCTACTCTGTTGACCCGCGCGCTGTTCCGACCCAGACCGCATGGGAGCTTGGCAAGAAATCCGCCGAACTTCTCATCACGCGCTACAGCCAAGACCATGGTGACTGGCCGACGTCGTTCGGCATTACCTGTTGGGGTACGTCCAATATGCGCACGGGCGGCGATGATTTGGCACAGGCGTTTGCGCTGATTGGGGCCAAGCCGGTTTGGGAGAATAATTCGAAGCGTGTGACCGGTTTCGAGATTACGACGCTTGCGGTTCTGGCACGACCGCGCGTGGATGTCACCTTGCGCATATCGGGGTTCTTTCGCGATGCATTTCCGGACCAGATCGCGCTGTTCGATCAGGCGGTGCGGGCGATTGGGGCGTTGGATGAAGAGGCGGCGGACAATCCGATTGCGGAGCGGATGAGGGTCGAGCGAGCAAAACTTGTCATAGAGGGCGTCACTGAGGCAGAGGCCAAACTCCGCGCCGGTTATCGGGTCTTCGGATCCAAACCCGGCTCTTATGGCGCAGGGCTGCAAGCACTGATCGACGAGGGCGGTTGGGTGGACCGCAGGGACTTTGCCGAGGCTTATCTCGTCTGGGGCTCTTACGCCTATGGCGCGAATGCGGACGGCAAGCTGGAACGGCGGGGGATGGAGCGGCGACTTAAGAGCTTGGATGCCGTCGTGCAGAACCAGGATAACCGAGAGCATGACCTCTTGGACTCCGACGATTACTACCAGTTTGAAGGCGGCATGAGCGCGGCTGTCGAAGTGCTGAAAGGTGTGCGGCCAACCATATACCACAACGATCATTCGCGCCCTGAAAAGCCGGTGATACGCACGCTCGAAGAGGAAGTTTCCCGTGTCGTCCGCGCCCGCGTCGTTAACCCGAAATGGATCGCCGGTGTCATGCGCCATGGCTATAAGGGCGCGTTCGAGATTGCGGCAACGGTCGATTATATGTTCGCGTTCTCCGCGACCACCGGCGCGGTGCGCGATCATCATTTCGATGCGGTTTACAATGCCTTCATTGCCGACGATGCTGTGCGTGAGTTTATGGCAGAAAAGAACCCGGCTGCTTTGCACGAGACCGCGGCGCGGCTGATTGAGGCGATGGACCGGGGGCTTTGGAAAGCCAAGAGCAATTCAGCGCGGTTTGATCTTGAGAAACTCGCCAAGCCTTTAGAAATTGAATCGGGGAAGAGACTTAAATGACTGATATCGAAGAAAAAGAAGATGTTGGCCCGGGTGTGGACCTGAACGAGCGCCATGCCTCGAAAATGGCCAAAAAGAAAGCTGCGCGTGACAAGATCATGGCGACCAAGACCGGCGAGAAAGGTCTCATCATTGTCCATACAGGCAAAGGCAAGGGCAAGAGCACCGCTGCATTCGGTATGATTTTCCGGCACATCGCCTATGGGTTTCCATGTGCAGTGGTGCAGTTCATCAAGGGCGGCATGTCAACCGGCGAGCGGGATTTGATTATCAAAAACCATGCGGATGTCTGTCAATTTCATACGATGGGCGAGGGATTTACCTGGGAAACGCAGGACCGTGCCCGCGACACGGAAATGGCCGGCAAGGCATGGGAAAAAGCCAAGGAATTAATCCGCGACGAGCGCAACAAAATGGTGTTGCTTGATGAGATTAATATCGCGCTGCGCTACGATTATATCTCAATCAACGACGTCGTGGAGTTTCTCGCCTCGGAGAAACCGCATATGACGCATGTGGTCCTGACCGGACGCAATGCCAAGGACGAGTTGATCGAGATTGCTGATTTGGTGACGGAGATGGAGCTCATCAAGCATCCGTTCCGCTCCGGCGTAAAGGCGCAGATTGGCGTCGAGTTTTAGCGCCAACGGATACAGGTCAAATTGACAATTCAGAGGTGCAGCGGCGCTGGTGCGCCGCTGCTTTATTGAATGCCTAAACGCCCTTGAAAACGCAGGCGGCTGCCAAAACGGCATAGGCGATTGTCAAAATCCATACCGATGCGAGCGGAATGAATGTCACCACGCCAAGTGCGGCGAGGACGCCAATAATGGCGATGGCAAGCGAAATCAGATAAAACAAATTGGTCGGTGCGCTGAGATTCATGGGGTTGCCTTTGGTTTGATTCGACGCGCAATACTAACGCAAGTTAAGCTAGTATCCAGTGGTCAATCACCGCAGTGCCGCAGTAGCGCGTCATCAGAAAGGCAGCGCCGTTAGCGCCGACGCCGACTACGCTTTTCATAGAATGAATTGCCACCTGCGGTTAGCACATAGTGCATATTTCCATAGTGGAATTTCAAGCCCGCTTGGTGGAAATGCATGGCCTTCTTGACGGATGGATGGCGTTTGCCTTTCAAGATTGCGTCGGCGAGAGCCGCGAGATCCGCGGTGTTCCCTTGTACGCGGCGGCTCATGACGCCCGATGCAAATTGCCGTTTCTGCCCGACGACACCGCACACGGAGTTGGGATAGTTACCGGAGGATACGCGGTTCATGACGACGGTGCCGACCGCGAGCAATCCCTCTTTGCTTGAGCGGTTGGATTCAAAATACATGGCACGCATCAGGCACTCGCGCTCGCGCGAACCGCCCGGAAAAGCGCGAATGCCGGCAACGGGGTTAAGGGCGGCGACGAACGACTCCGCTTGCATCTCGCCGTCTTGAAACTCGCTTGCCTCAATTTCACCTTCCTGAAGCACGGGTTCTTCCATGGCGTTTGCGACTGCAAGCGTAGGCTCGTCCGGTTTGGCTGTTGGAATGGGTGCGGCGTAAGATGCGTCAACAAAGTTCGTACCGTCGTCAACAAGCTGAGTGCTTGTGGTCGTGCATCCGGCGGTTCCAAGTGCTGATAAGACGGTAATAAGGGCAAACCCTGAAAAAATGACTTGTCGCATAGGGTCTCCGTTCAGCAATCTGATCTTTCAACACCGGCTACCGGGCAACCTCCGGTATCGCGATGGCGGTATAGCGTGCTTTGAATTAGGTGAAAAGGAGCTTGGCCGACAAAGCTATACAGACGGTTACCAAGAGCGGTTTGATGAGCTTTGCGCCATTTTTCATGGCAAATCCCGCCCCGATACGTGCGCCGATGAACTGGCCGACGCCCATCGCAAGTCCAACCTTCCAAAAAATTACGCCGCTCAGCGCAAAGACGATGAGCGCACCGATATTGGATCCAAAATTAAGGAGCTTGGTGTGGGCTGTGGCCTTTAAGACGCCGAGGCCCGCCAAAGCGACATAGGCCAACATGAAAAAGGAGCCGGTTCCGGGGCCCAGAATTCCATCGTAAAATCCGATGGCTGGAACCAGTGTGACGGAAAACAGGAACGCTCCCATGCGCCGATGCCCGGGCACATCGCTAAGGTTTGGTTTGAAGGCGAAATAGAGCGCAATCAAGATCAATAATATCGGCAGGAACGCCTTCAAAAATTCTGCGGATATTGCCGTCGCCAGAAGAGCGCCCAGCGCCGATCCCAGTGCTGAAAGGGCGAATGACAGACGCAATTCCCGAAAATCGATATGGCCCTTGGCGGCGTAGGATAGGGTGGCGCTGCCTGAGCCAAAGACGGACTGCAACTTGTTGGTTCCGAGCGCTTGCGCCGGAGGAAGGCCGGCAATCAAAAGAGCAGGCAGGGTTAGCAATGCGCCGCCGCCGGCGATAGAATCGATAAAACCCGCGAGTAACCCGACAAATGCCAAGATCAGGAGTGTTTGCGGGAGGATTTCTTGCATGAATTGTGTATCCGTCAGAAAAGTGAGCGCTTTGCAGCGGGGGCGACTCAGGTTAGCGCTGATTTGACATGAGGGAATGGCTATGAGCGACGGTTTTTTCGGTAAAATCAAGGACATGATTGCAAGCGAGAAGGCGGTGCGCATGGTGG
>JANOYJ010000412.1:0-1872 GCA_031428815.1 Phyllobacterium sp. | reverse complement strand
GCGGGTCCACCAATCGCCGACATCTTCAAAATCCCACATCGGGCGCGTCTGGCCAGCCATAAAGGCGATAACCTTGCCCGCATCGAGTGCCGAGCCGCCACCAAAAGCGATGACACCGTCATGTTTGCCCGCGCGCACAACTTTGATCCCCGCCTCAACATTGGCCGCAACAGGATTGGGCTGTACATCATGAAACAAGCCGTATTTGACGCCCGCTTCTTTCAAGCCAGCCAGCGCATCGGCAACGATCTGCATTTTGGCAAGGCCGGGATCGGTGACAAACAATGGCTTCTTGATGCCGGAGGAGAGGCAGGCCTCGGCCAATTCAGAGATGCGACCGGCACCGAAACGCACAGTCGTAGGGTAATTCCATTTGGAGACGAGTTTGGACATTTGGCTCTCTATCGCTTCATTTCAATTTCAATAAAACTCATCGGGACATCGCCCGCATTGATGACATTGTGCTCGATGCCGGATGGCCGCGAATAGGCGGCACCGGCGGCGATGCTGACACGTCTTTCGCCGGTTGGCTCTTCAAGCAAAATATTAAGATCGGTCATTGGCACCACGACATAGGCGAGCCCATGCGTGTGGTGCCCGGTCGCTGCGCCCGGCTCAAAGTCCCAGCGTGTGATGCGTGTCTGATGATCGTCGACAAGAATTGTCGATACCGCAGGAGCATAGGAGCGGAAGCGCGACATGTCAGTTCAGCGTCTTGAAGTGATACGACTTTGGCCGTGTCAGTGATTGGATGCCGAACACCGAAAGCGATGCGCCCTTGCCGGTCTCCTTAACGCCGGTCCAGACCAGAGCCGGATCGAGATAATCGCAGCGGTTCATAAACACCGTACCGGTCTCAATGCGGTCACCAATGGCGGTCGCATGATCGATATCCTGCGTCCACACAGAAGCAGTGAGGCCGTAAGGGCTGTCATTCATCAGCGCCAAGGCTTCCTCGTCATTACGCACTTTCATGATCCCGACGACCGGTCCGAAACTCTCATCACGCATCAGGCTCATTTGATGATCGACGCCAGTATAGACTTCCGGCGCGAGGTATGGCGATCCGGCGACATCCTTGTCGACCTTCATATTGATATGCGCCGTTGCCCCCTTGCGCGAGGCTTCAGCCTTCTGTTCGCGAATAAAATCTGCAAACCGCGCCTGCGCCATCGGACCCATTGTTGTGGCCTGGTCGAGCGGATCGCCGACGACGTATTGCTTGGTCAAATTGACAAAGCCTTCGACAAATTCATCATAGACCTTCTCGTGTACATACACGCGCTCAATACCGCAGCAGCATTGACCGGAATTGTAAAACGCACCATCGACCAGTGTCTCGATGGCGGCGTGCATATTGGCATCGGGAAGGACATAGGCCGGATCCTTGCCGCCTAACTCCAGGCCCAGTGTCATGAACGTCCCCGCCGCCGCCTTCTCAATGGCGCGGCCGCCCGCGACGGAGCCGGTGAAATTGCAATGATCGACACGGCCCGAGGCGAGGAGCTTCTCGGTCTGGCTATGGCTCATCACAAGGTTCTGGAACAGGTCTTTCGGCAGCCCCGCCATCTCAAACGCCTTAGCGAAACGCTCACCGACAATGAGCGTCTGAGCCGCATGTTTGAGCAGGACCGAATTACCTGCCATCAGCGCCGGGATGACCGTGTTGATCGTCGTCAAATACGGGTAGTTCCAAGGCGCGACGACGAAGACCACGCCGAGCGGCACATGTTTGACATAGCGGCGGAACGAGGCTGAATCTTCGACCATATGCGGCGCAAGCGCTGTCGCAGCATTTTCAATGACAAACTTGGTCCGCGCCTCAACGCCACCCTTCTCGCCACCGTAACGCACCGGACGGCCCATCTGCCA
>JANOYJ010000411.1:0-6893 GCA_031428815.1 Phyllobacterium sp. | reverse complement strand
ATTTTGTCAATCAATAAAAAAATAATTAGAAAGACACACTCCGCAATTTCAGAGGAAAGACGTCCTGTGGACCGTCTTGGCAGACGATGGCCCGCGCGCTGGAGGAACAAATTGCCGCAAAAGATCACCCGAAGTTATTTTGGACTATTCACCCAGCCCTTGGATTTGAACACCGCCCAGATCGACATGGAGTGGCCGTGGCCCAAATCAAACTCATCCTTCAACAGCTTGACGAGCGCCGCCGCCTTCATATCCTGCGCATAGACGCCGCGTTCTTTGGCGAGCGCGAGAATGCCCTCCGGGGTCAAACCGGTCTTGGTCTCCACCGCATCAAGATAGGCTTGAAAAGACATATGCGTCTCCTTTAGCTGAGCAGCGCCTTGATGACACCGCTTGCCTTACCAAAATCCATCTGGCCGGAGAATTTCAGGCGCAGTTCCGCCATGACCCTGCCCATGTCTTTGATTGACGCGGCGCCGGTCTCAGCGATGATCGCAGTAATGGCAGTTTTTGTCTCATCATCCGACAATTGTTGCGGCATATAGGCCTGAATGTAGACAATCTCTTCACGCTCTTTCGCCGCAAGTTCCGGGCGCGCGCCCTTGTCATAAATCGCGGCTGATTCTTCGCGCTGTTTCACCATTTTGGTGAAAAGCTGCAACAATTCGTCCTCGCTGGCGGCTTCTTTGCCAAGACCACGGTTCGCTATGTCCCGGTCCTTGATCGCCGCCTGCATCATACGCAGCGTCGAAAGCCTATCCTTTTCGCCCGCTTTCATCGCAAGCTTAACGTCTTCAGTGATTTTTGTGCGCATAATGAGCTTCCTTTTGGCGCGGACCATAATCATGACTAGACAAAAGACTCTAGCCGTTCACGGGGGTCGTTGACCGTGGTGCCGAGGTGGTCTAAGTGACCGGCCTTAACCAGACAATTTTCCATATTCCGCATGCCGATCGGGTGTCCGTTCGCGCGATAAGCCGGACTGAAAGCGCCATCATGACCGAAGTCACACAGACCAGGACCCCCGCATGGACTACGCAAAAGCCGACTGCCCTGCTCGTCTTGGCAGACGGCACAGTCATCGAAGGCAAGGGCGCAGGCGCGACGGGTTCGGTAGTCGCAGAAGTCTGTTTCAACACGGCATTGACCGGCTATCAGGAAATCCTGACCGATCCTTCCTACGCTGACCAGATCGTCACTTTCACCTTTCCGCATATCGGCAATATCGGTGCCAATGACGAGGACATTGAGGACCTGCACCCGGCCCGCAAATCCGGCGCGGTCGGCGCGATCTTCAAGGCCGACATCACCAATCCGTCGAGCTATCGCTCGGCAAGCCATTTCAATGATTGGCTCAAAAAACGCGGCATCGTCGCGCTGAGTGGTATTGATACGCGGGCGCTCACCACGCTCATTCGCGAAAGGGGCATGCCGAACGCTGTTATCGCGCATGATCCATCAGGGAAATTCGATGTCGAGGCACTGAAGAAACAAGCCAAGACTTGGCATGGCCTCTTAGACCTTGACCTTGCCAAGGACGTGACCTCCGGCCAAAGCCAAAGCTGGAGCGAAGGCGCTTGGGTTTGGAATGAAGGATTTGCTGAAAATGCGACGAAGGACATCCATGTTGTGGCGCTCGACTACGGCGTGAAGCGCAATATCTTGCGGCTCATGGCCGGTCTCGGTGCAAAAGTTACAGTGCTACCGGCCTCGGCGACAGCTGAAGATGTTCTGGCACTCAAACCAGACGGCGTGTTCCTATCCAACGGCCCCGGCGATCCTGCTGCGACGGGCGAGTATGCCGTGCCTGAAATCAAGGCACTGGTCGACAGCGGCATTCCGCTGTTCGGCATTTGCCTCGGCCATCAGATGCTGGCCTTGGCGCTCGGCGGAACAACAATGAAAATGCACCAAGGCCATCACGGCGCAAACCATCCAGTCAAGGATTTCACCACCGGCAAGGTGGAAATCGTCTCCATGAACCATGGCTTTGCTGTTGACACCAAGTCGCTACCCGCTGGCGTCGAGGAAACCCATGTCTCGCTGTTTGACGGCTCGAATTGCGGCCTACGCCTGACCGGCAAACCGGTGTTCTCCGTGCAGCATCATCCCGAAGCCTCACCCGGCCCACAGGATTCGCATTATCTGTTCCGGCGGTTTTTCAACATGATCCGCGCGGCGCGCGGCGAGCCGTTGGTGGCCGAATAAGATCTAAGACGACAGGCGTATTCTGGCAATCCGGTCCTTGATCTTCGAGAAAGCTTCGTCGAGCAAGGCCCGGTTCGGCACATCCACGTAGTGATCAGCATCTGTTGCGCACTCGCGCAGCATATTGCCTGTTGTCACATTCGGCTCTTCAAGTCGGATTGTATAAATTTCGATTCCATCCGCCTTGGCATTGGTGCAGGCTTCAAGAGTTTTCTCATTCATCGCATCGGTGATCTGACTGTCCGAACCGCTCGTCAGACCAAGTCTCCCATCCACCAAGTAGCCATAACTTGAATGCGCCGACCCGAGACTGTTGTTGATCGGTCCCAAATTGTTCGTTCCATCGGTCAGAAGAACCATGATTTTCTGAACTCCAAAATCACTTTCCGACCGTCCCTCGCTAAAGGGTGCCCTTGAGGAAAGCGTCCGCCAGCCCCACATCGCACCCTCGAGGATATTTGTGGAGCCAAGTGCAACCAGGCCATCAACTTTTGTTTTCAATCCATTGAAATTAGTCGTCAGCGCCACGATCGGCTGAACGTCACATCCAAAATTCGGGCCTTTTGCAACCGGGTAGCCACCATAAAATGATTGGTTGCTGAAGTCCGCAACTACCGGCGACCAGAGTGCGGATGAACTGATTTGATTGCTAAAATTCAGCCCTTTAAATGACGGGTCATAGACAGCACCATAGCGCAGCATGCGTGAATCCGGCGTTCCTGTGCCGATCCTATTTGGACTATCCAATAAATAGGAATTAGGATACGCCCCGCTGTCCGGCTCATCACTTGCAAACGCCGGGACGAAAAGCGTCGCGGGATCACCTGAATTTGGCGCGATATCTGTTATATCGTAGGGCTTGGAAGAGCTCGATGCACGCGCCTCGACACAGCCTGTCCACGAAACGCCAAGATGCTTCATTGTCGCGAAACGGCTGACACCGGGATCAAGATCGCCTTGGGGTATCGGGCTTTCGGCCTTTGCATCGATCCACGATGCAGGTTGTTGTGTGACCTCACCCGACGCGTTGTAAGTTGGCCCGAACTGCGGACCGACGTTCACCTTGCTGGAAAACGGCACCAAAGAGAACTTTAGTCCGTTCGTGCGCGTGTTTTGCGCCGACATACTGTCGATCAAACCGTTTACCGCGTCTTTCATCGACGCGAGTTTTCCACCCGCCATCGAACCGGTTGTGTCCAATACGAGCGCAATTTCGTAATTGGCGTAGAATACTGACGAAGTTGCCGATTTGGTGAAATTCGTTGTCGGCGTGCCGAACAAACCGCCAAATGCAAGCGCAACACTTACTTTAGCACTGACACTGACATCCTGACCGCTTCTGGTCACGACGAGATTGTAAAATGGCAATTCAAAATTTTCGCGTAAGAACCGGTCAGCAATCACATTGGCCTCTGACAGCGAGGCCTTATCGCCCTCATGCGCGACGGCAAGAACAGCGCTATCGATAGCACTTTGCATATCTGATTGGATGCGGGCGATGTTGTAATAATCGACCGACAACCCGACCGCCATGAGTAGGGGCATGGATATGACCGACGCAACTATGGCAAAGTTGCCATGCCTGTCGGCAAGAAAGCGTTTTAGTATCGACACAATTGCCCCCTGAAAAGGTTACAGGAAGCTAAGACTTATAAAAGCAAAGAAAGAACTAACATTTGCGTCAAAATGCTCCGCTTTTAGTGACGGTAGTCAATCCAAACGCAATAATGGTTAATGTGATCGTAGAGGCTCGTCGATTACATATTGGCGTTGAACGTGTCGCACGACTCAAGCTTACCGGACTTCACACCGCGGCTGAACCACTCTACGCGCTGGGCGGACGTTCCATGGTTGAAGCTGTCCGGAACGACAAAACCTTGTGTCCGCTTCTGTAAAGTATCATCACCAATCTGCTGAGCGGCATTGAGCGCTTCTTCGAGATCACCCTCTTCAAGCAAGCCTTTTTGCGCGGTGGTTCTAGCCCAGATACCGGCAAAGCAATCGGCCTGAAGCTCAACGCGGATTGACATTTTATTGGCCTCACTCTCATTCATATTCTGCCGCATCTGATTGAACTTCGGCAGAACACCTGTGATGTTTTGAACATGGTGACCGACCTCATGCGCCAAAACATAGGCTTGAGCGAAATCACCCGATGCTCCAAAACGCTGTGAGAGCTCCTCATAGAACGCGAGATCGATATAGACTTTCTGGTCACCCGGACAATAAAACGGGCCGGATGCGGCGCTGGCAAAACCACATGCGGACTTGGTCTGCCCGTCGAAAAGCACCAAAGTCGGCTCCGGGTAATTCTCACCCATCGTCTGGAAAATGCCGGACCACGTATCCTCTGTCTCAGCCATAACCACTTTAACGAATGAGGTCATTTCATCGTCACGAACCTTCGTGCGCGGTGTCGACGATGAATCGTTTTGTGAGATGGACCCGCCAGCATCCTGTCCGGTCAAAACCTGCATTGGGTCAATACCGCAAGCCTTCAAGACAAAAAACAAAATGACAAGGATAACAATACCCGACAAGCCGCCACCGCTTGCGGATCGCATACCGTTGCCACCACCGGGCAAGCGAAATCCGCCTCGACCGATGCCACCGGATGACCCGGAGCCATCCCGCTGATCCTCAACATTGTTGGTCTCGCGACGGCCTTTCCACAACATGTCTTGCACTCCAAAATCAGTCTCTAACCATTACTTATGGCAGGAATAGGGAGGTCAGTTCAACAGAATATGCGTGGATGAAGCCAAAGCTCGCTTGGATAGCGAGACGGGCCGCTCACGCAGCCCGTCCGTCTATGTAAATAACAAGGAATTACTTAGGCAGCAGCACCTTGTTTACAACATGGATCACGCCATTCGACTGATTGACATCAGCGATCGTTATCCGTGAAGCGCCGCCGCTTTCGTCAATGATAAAAAGTGCACCATTGCGAATTGTTGCGGAGAGTGAATCGCCGCTGACAGCGGTGAAATTATACGTGCCGCCATTAGCCTTTGCGCGCTTCATCAATGTCGCGCCAGAAAGCTTACCCGAAACAACATGTGCGGTCAGAACCTTAGTCAAAGTGCCCTTGTTCGCAGGCTTCAACAGCGAATCGACTGTACCGGCCGGCAGCTTGGCAAAGCCGGCATTGACCGGAGCAAATACCGTGAACGGGCCTGCACTCGCTAATGTATCAACAAGGCCGGCAGCCTTGACGGCTGCGACAAGCGTGGTGTGATCCTTGGAATTGACAGCGTTTTCAACAATGTTCTTCGTCGAAAACATCGGAGCACCGCCGACTGTAACAGTCTTAGCCAAAGCGGGGGCGGAAATAGTGCCGAGTGCGATCATTGATGCAACACCGGCGCGAAGGAATGATTTCATCATTGTAGTGTTTCCCTGATTGAGTTTTTAGCTGCTTATTTCGGGCTCCAAGCTGTGGAGCTTGAGAGGGTAACGCGCCGCTTTGCATCACAGTTTCAGAAAAGTTGACGAATTCCCGGACCGCCTCTTCACGACTTCGTGTCGGTCGCGTGAGAGGCGCTTGTCGCCGCCTCGGTCATTGTTCATACTCGCTCGAAAGTCAGCATTAAGGAGCGGTGCATTGGCCACAAATATTTTCGTCAATCTTCCGGTGAAAGACCTCGACAAATCAAAGGCGTTCTTTGCCAAGCTCGGCTACACATTCAACCCTCAGTTCACTGACGAAACCGCCGCCTGCATGGTGATGAGTGATACGATATACGCTATGCTCATCACCCATGCACGGTTCTCCGATTTCACGGTAAAAGCCATCGCCGACTCGGTGAAGACAACCGAAGTCCTCATCGCCCTCTCCTGCGAGAGCAAGGACGACGTCGCCAAAATCGCTGACGCAGCCTTGGCGGCAGGCGCGACCGAAGCAAAGCCGCCGCAGGATTACGGTTTCATGATTGTGCGCTCGTTCAATGATCTGGACGGGCATATCTGGGAGTATTTGTGGATGGATCCAAGTCACGTGCAGGGATGAGTGTTGAAAAATAAAAACTAGCTGTTTGAATCAACACTTTGGGGTTTCCCTCGCCTGCCCCTTCGCCTATAGCACCCGCTTAGCCAGTAGATTGAAGACTTAGCGCTGCCCGACCGGTTCTCCCGCCGGAGCGGGGCTTTGGCGCAAGCAAAGCGGAAAGTATTTTCATGCCCAAGCGGACAGACATCAAGTCGATCCTCATCATCGGCGCGGGGCCGATCATTATCGGTCAGGCCTGCGAGTTCGATTATTCGGGCACGCAGGCTTGCAAGGCGCTGAAAGCCGAGGGCTACCGCGTCATTCTGGTCAACTCCAATCCCGCCACGATCATGACCGATCCTGAATTGGCCGACGCAACCTACATTGAGCCGATCACGCCGGAGATTGTCGCCAAGATCATCGCCAAAGAGCGGCCCGACGCGCTGCTGCCGACCATGGGCGGGCAGACGGCGCTGAACACCGCCCTTTCGCTGCGCCGCATGGGCGTCTTGGAGCGCTACAATGTCGAGATGATCGGGGCCAACGCCGAAGCCATCGACATGGCTGAAGACCGGGCTCTGTTTCGTGAGGCGATGAAGCGGATCGGGCTGGAAACGCCGCGTTCGATGCTCGCCAATGCCACAGATGTTAAAGACCTTGACCGCAAGGCGCATAAAATCAAGCGCGAGGAACTCAA
>JANOYJ010000410.1:0-5648 GCA_031428815.1 Phyllobacterium sp. | reverse complement strand
TATACCGGCTATGATTATTTTCGCGCCGGGATGAAGCACGTCATCGATGACTGAGATGACCAAGTTAGTCTATTTCGCGTGGGTGCGCGAACGGATTGGTGTTTCCGAGGAAATGATTTCCTTGCCGGCAGATGTGAAAACAGCGGCTGATTTGCTCGGCTTTCTTGCCAAACGCGGCGATGGTTATGCGCTGGCGTTGCAGCATCCAAAGGTCATTCGCGTGGCGGTCAATCAGGAACATGTCGAGCATGACGAATTAATTGCCGGTGCGCGGGAGATTGCGCTGTTTCCACCCATGACTGGTGGCTAAGCTCCCATGAGCCAAGTCATTCCAGAAGTGCGGATTCAGGTGGCGGATTTCGATCTCACTACCGAGATTTCCCGCCTGACCGCCAGCAGGACTGACATTGGTGCGGTTGTTACGTTTTCAGGACTGTGCCGCGACGAAGCTGGTAGTTTAGCCGCGCTGGAGCTGGAGCATTATCCCGGCATGGCCGAGGCCGAAATCACGCGCATAGCCCTTGATGCAATCAAGCGCTGGCCCATCACAGGCATCACCGTCATTCACCGTGTCGGAAAAATCAACCCGGGTGAGAATATCGTGCTGGTTCTTGCCGCCTCGCGGCATCGCGAAGCCGCTTTTAATGCTGCATCCTTCCTGATGGATTTCCTCAAAACGAACGCACCGTTTTGGAAGAAGGAACATCGTGCAGATGGAAGCGCCGGGGAATGGGTGTCGGCCAAGGTCACGGATGATGCGGCGAAGGATCGCTGGAAATGACAAAGCCGGAGCGATGCACCCCGGCCTTGATGACTCACTTCAAGATATTGGAGCAGTAAGCTCCGTAATAGAATCAACCAACAACTTCGGTTCCTGAGAACCAATAGGCGATTTCTTCTCGGGCGGTTTCAGGAGCATCGGAGCCGTGGACCGAGTTTTCGCCGATCGATAGAGCATGAACCTTGCGGATGGTGCCCTCGGCAGCGTTGGCGGGGTTGGTTGCGCCCATGACTTCGCGATTCTTCGCAATGGCGTTTTCGCCTTCCAGCACCTGAACGATGGTTGGCGCGGAGGACATGAACTCGGTCAATTCGCCGAAGAAGGGGCGCTCTTTATGAACAGCGTAAAAGCCCTCAGCTTCGCGAAGGCTCATCCAGACGCGGCGGGAGGCGACAACGCGCAGGCCTGCATCCTCGAGCATTTTGGTGATCGCGCCGGTCAAGTTGCGGCGTGTGGCGTCTGGTTTAATCATCGAAAAGGTGCGTTCAATCGCCATTTTGTTATCCTATTGGTTTGCAAGGTGGCCGGTCTATACAGTTCGACCCTCAAATTGCCAAGGGGTTGCGGCAAGGCGCGTTGCCGCTTATTTCAGGACTACAATGGGGTATACATATGAAAGCGCATTTCCAAATGTTCGCCGCCTATAATCAATGGGCGAATTCACTGCTCTACAAGGCGGCGCGACAATTACCGGATGAGGACTACCGGTTGGATCGCGGCGCATTTTTCAAATCTGTGCACGGCACGCTCAATCACATTCTGGTGGCGGACCGCATTTGGATGAAGCGCTTTACCGGCGACGGCGATGCGCCTAGCCGGTTGGATGTCATCCTGTGCGATGATCTGGAAAAGCTCAGCATTGAACGCGAGCGCGAGGATAGGCGCATCGTTGACTGGCTGACCCATATCGATGTCAAAGCGCTCTCGGGTCGTTTCACCTATACTGCCATTGTCGACATGCGGACTATCAGCCAACGCATAGCCCCGGCACTGGCACATTTCTTCAACCATCAAACCCATCATCGCGGCCAGGCGCACGCGCTGTTGACCGGGTTCGGGTTGGAGGGGCCCGTGTTAGATTTGGTGTATTTTCAACGGACTGAGGAAGGACGAAAGTGGGCTTGATTAGCTGTGTTGGAAAAATTCACGGAAGCGCGCTATATATGCGAAATGAAACGCCAAGAAGCCCTTGAATTGTTAGAAAGTGTCGCGGGATCTGCCAAGAGTATGGGCGCGACCGCAATGTATCTCTATGGCTCGACGGCGCGAGATGACAGGCAACTAGACAGCGATTTGGATATATTTATTGATTATGATCCGTCGGGTAAGTTCAATGCTTTCGACCTGATCGGCATTAAATTTTTGCTGGAAGACCAAGTCAGAATACCCGTGGATCTTTCGACGCGGGATGGACTGCATCCGAGGTTGCGAGAACGAATCGAGCAATCTGCCATTCGCGTTTTCTAGATGAGAGAGTTTCGTCATTTCATAGATGATATGCTCGCGGCGATTGACGGTATTGAGAGTGCGATAATTGGCAAATCGTTCGCAGACTACCAAGATAGCTGGTTGCTTCGACTGGCAACGCAGCGCGGTATTGAAATAATCTCCGAAGCGAGCAGAGGTCTTCCAATAGAGGCAAAGGCACTTAGGTCGGATGTTCCATGGCAAAGAATCAGCGCAATTGGAAATGTGCTGCGCCATGAATATCACTCACTCGCCGATCAGGTCTTATGGGGCGTGTTGATAGATGAATTGCCTCTGCTCAAAATAGCGTTGCTGGAGATCGCGGATTCATATCAAAGTTGAATGGGGTTTGGCCAACACCCCGCCCGTCACGGCCACCCTTACCCCGGTTGTTTCCGGATATGTGAGCGGAAGCCCCTTGAGACTTCGCACAGCCAAATAGCCCCAAGCTTCGGCCTCCATCGATCCGCCATTGAGGCCACACTCTTCTGCGGTCATGACCTTTGCATTTGTCGACGCTGCCAGTTCGGTCAAATCATCCATGATCGCACGGTTCTTGCGGCCACCGCCGCAAATGATCCAGAGGCCGGGCGGTTGGGGCAAATGCTTCGTTGCGGCGATGATGGCTTCGGCGCTCACTCTTGCCAAGGTTCTGGCACCGTCGGAGAGTTCCAATTCATTGGCGAGTTCTACCGTGAAGTCGTTTCGATCAAGCGATTTGGGTGGTTTTTTGTCGAAGAATGGCTTGGTGAGATAGGCTTGCACGACGGTTTTGATCACGCTGCCTTCCGCCGCAATGCGTCCGCCCTCGTCGAATGGGATGCCGGCGTGGCGCTCGACCCATTGGTCGACCAGCGCGTTGCCCGGACCGGTATCGAAAGCGATGGGCGGGTGATGTTTCCGGACATAGGTGATGTTTGAAATGCCCCCGATATTGACAAAACAGACCGGCTTTCCATCCGTTAGATGATGATCAAGACCAGTTGCCAAAGCCGCGTGGTAGATGGGCACCAAAGGAGCGCCCTGCCCGCCATGAACCATATCATTGGCACGCATATCGTAGATGACGTCGAACCCCGTAAGATTGCTCAAACGATTGCCATCGCCGAGTTGCACCGTCAGGCCGATTTCAGGGCGATGCAGGACGGTTTGGCCATGGAAACCGATGACATCGATTGTTGCTCTATGAATTAAGTTCTCCTTCAAAAACTGCTCAACGGCTTGACAGTGCCTCTGCGTGATTTCCCGCTCTATCCGCGCAAGTTCGCCGGGACGCGCGCTGCGATCAGTCATCGATTTCGCGTCATCAAGGCTGGCTGCGATTTCGCGCCGGAACGCTGCTTCATAGCCATACTCCGCCGAGGCCACGCGGCGGACAATCGTCTCGCCGTCCGTCTCAATCAGGGCCACGTCAATACCGTCCATGGACGTTCCGCTCATCAAGCCGATTGCCCGCATCAATGCCATTGCGCTCATGTCCCTCTACTCATGTCCCTCTACTCACGTGCTTGTCGATTCCCTCGGCTTGATGCTAAAGCGCCGCGAAGCCAATTGCCATGACCGAGAGCATCACCATGTCCGCCTACAAGTCCGACTTCCTGAACGCCCTTGATGAGCGGGGTCTTATCCAACAGATCTCGAACCCGGAGGCCTTGGATAAGAAGGCAGTGGAAGGCATTATTACGGGCTATGTTGGATATGATGCGACGGCGACGAGCCTGCACATTGGTAATCTCATTACAGTCACCATGCTTTACTGGTTGCAGCAGACCGGACACAGACCCATCACATTGATGGGCGGCGGCACATCCATGGTCGGCGATCCGTCGTTCCGCGACGACCAGCGGCAGCTTCTATCGATGGAAAAAATCGACGAGAATATTGCAGGCATCAAGCGCATTTTCGGCCGGATGCTCCACTATGGCGACGGCAAGACTGACGCCGTGATGGTCAATAATGCTGAGTGGCTGATGCAGTTGAAATATGTGGATTTCCTGCGCGACGTCGGGCGGCATTTTTCGGTGAACAGGATGCTATCGTTTGATTCCGTCAAGTTGCGGCTCGACAGGGACCAGTCGCTGTCCTTCCTCGAGTTCAACTACATGATTATGCAGGGCTATGACTTTGTCGAGCTCAGCCGTCGCTTCGACTGCACCTTGCAAATGGGCGGCTCGGATCAGTGGGGCAATATCATCAACGGCGTTGATTTAAGCCACCGCATGGAAGAGGCGCAGTTGTTTGCGCTGACGACGCCGCTTCTGACGACCTCATCGGGTGCAAAAATGGGCAAGACGGCAAAGGGTGCCGTTTGGCTCAACGGCGATCTGTTCTCACCCTATGATTTTTGGCAATATTTCCGGAACACTGAAGACGCGGACGTCGAGCGTTTTCTCAAAGTTTTCACACGGCTTCCGCTGTCAGAAATCGCCAAGCTCGCCGCACTTGGTGGCAATGAAATCAATGAGGCGAAGAAAATTCTCGCGACGGAGGCGGCCGCTATTGTGCATGGACGGGAATCAGCTGAGGAAGCCGCAGAGACTGCCCGCAAGACGTTCGAAGGTGACGGGTTTGCCGAGAATTTACCCACGATTGAAATTGGGCGATCAGAAATCGAAATCGGTATTGGTATACTTTCAGCCTTTGTCAAAGCAGGTCTCGCCGCGTCAAACGGTGAAGCGCGGCGTCATATTCAAGGAAGCGCAGTGCGGGTGAACGATGTTCTTGTAAGTGATGACAAGCGCTCAATTACACTGACTGACGTCAATAGCGACGGCGCGATCAAGCTGTCCCTTGGTAAGAAGAAACATATCCTTTTGCGGCCAATCTGAGTCTCATCGAAACTCAAAAATTTGTCTGAAAATACCCGGTGCGATAATTGAAATCGGATTGACGGTCAATTGCGGCGCCTTGGCCTTGCCGGACAATTTGAATGTTATACCGATAAGGCCGCGTTCTTCGCCATTGCCCAGGATTAGACCCAGAAGCGGTATCTCACCAAAAATCCGGTTGAGCCCATAGGCTGGCATGAAGGTGCCGGAAAGATTGATATTACTGGCCTTGTCATAGGCGACCCCTCTGAAGGCGAGGCCGATCAGATCGCCGCGCAGAATACCGTTGTCGAGGGCGAGTGAATTGTCACCTTTGACAATGTTGGCTGATCCGCGTGAAAACTTCACCGTCGAAACATCAATGTCCTTTTTCACCGCATCTTTTAGGCTTGGTCCGCCGTCACTCGGCTTACCACCGACGAGGGAACGCATGCGTGGTTCGTTGACAAGTGTAAAATTGCGGGCATCGATCGATCCCCGAAGCGGACCTTTTCCGCTAGAAGCGAGGGCAACATTGATCGAGCCGCCGCGCATTTTGTCATAGTAGTCAAAAAATCTGAGGATCGAACCGG
>JANOYJ010000409.1:0-4284 GCA_031428815.1 Phyllobacterium sp. | reverse complement strand
TCTCGGGCTGAACGGCGTAGTGGTCAAAAGCCATGGCGGCACCGACGCCGAAGGTTATGCCGCAGCGATTGCGGTTGGCAATGACATGGTGCGCAATGGCCTGTTGAAAAAGATTGAAACAGATCTTGAACTTTTTCATGTTCGCCCGCCACTTGCGGCCCCCGCAATTGCACCTGCGGCCCAAGAAGAATAGACAAACAGTGCGCGCTGCGCGGCAAGAAAAAACTGAGGCAGGAAATGATCCGTTCAACGATAATAGGAATTGGTGCGGCGCTGCCGAAACGCTGCGTTAAAAATGCCGACCTTGAAAATATGGACGAGACCAATGACGAATGGATCGTGCAGCGCACCGGCATTCGCCAGCGCTACATAGCGGGCGATGATGAAACGACGGCCTCGCTTGGCGCCGGCGCCGCGCAAGCCGCACTCGACAATGCCGGACTGACCGTTGCGGACATCGATATGATCATCGTCGCCACTGCCACGCCCGACAACACATTCCCGGCAACGGCAGTCGACATCCAAAACCGTCTCGGCATGACGCATGGTTTTGCCTTCGATATCGCCGCCGTGTGCACCGGCTTCGTTTATGCGTTAACAACGGCTGACCTCTATATTCGCGGCGGCATGGCGCACCGTGTCATTGTCATCGGCGCAGAAACATTCTCCCGCATTCTCGACTGGAACGACCGCACGACTTGCGTCCTCTTCGGAGACGGGGCAGGTGCGGTGATCCTCGAAGCGCATGAGGGCAGAGGTCTTACCTCCGACAGCGGTATTCTCGCGGCAAAGCTCCGCTCGGATGGCTCACACAAGCAGAAGCTGTTCGTCGATGGCGGCCCGTCCACAACCGGAACGGTCGGTCATCTGCGCATGGAAGGTCGCGACGTCTTTAAGCATGCGGTCGGCATGATTACCGATGTGATCGAAGATTCGTTCCGCGAAACAGGACTGTCCGCTGCGGATATCGATTGGTTCGTGCCGCATCAGGCCAACAAGCGCATTATTGACGCTTCCGCTAAAAAGTTAAACATATCAGAAGATAAAGTGGTCATCACCGTCGACCAACACGGCAATACTTCTGCGGCGTCGGTGCCGCTCGCACTGGCAACAGCGGTCGCCGACGGGCGCATTAAAAAGGGACAATTGATACTGCTTGAAGCCATGGGTGGTGGTTTTACCTGGGGTGCAATTCTTCTTCGCTGGTAGGTTGTGCTGCCCTTCAAATCGCCTTGACCCGATTAGGGCAAATCGCTAACGTCGCCTCAAAATTTGGCCCGGAGCGGGCTTGGAGAGGGATGTTTGCAATGGGAGGCAAGACGATTACGCGGGCCGATTTGGCGGAGGCGGTCTATCGCAAGGTGGGGCTTTCCCGTGCTGAATCGGCGGAACTTGTCGAAACAATTCTCGATGAAGTCTGTAATGCCATTGTGCGCGGCGAGACGGTGAAGCTCTCAACATTTGCGACTTTCCATGTCCGTGACAAGCTTGAGCGCGTTGGCCGTAACCCGAAAACCGGCGAAGAAGTGCCAATCACGCCGCGCCGGGTGATGACTTTTAAGGCGTCGAACGTCCTTAAAGAGCGGATTATCAAAGGCCATTCCAACGGCAAAGCTGCATAAACTGGTGCATCAAAGCGTTCGAACGCGTCAGCTACGTCATATGACGCTTGAAACTTTTCCACTAAATGATTGAATAGGCGAACGAATCATTGATTGAGAGACGTGTCTCTTGTCATTAAGGGGTTCTCGTCGCCATGGACAAAAGCCCGGATGCCTTTCGCACTATCAGCGAAGTAGGGGAAGACCTCGACTTGCCGCAGCACGTTTTGCGGTTCTGGGAAACCCGTTTCACTCAGATAAAGCCGCTGAAGCGCGGCGGTGGTCGCCGTTATTATCGCCCGCATGATGTTGAATTGCTCAAAGGCATTCGCCACCTTCTCTACGACCAAGGCTACACGATCAAAGGCGTGCAGCGCCTGTTGAAAGACAATGGCAGCAATTTTGTCATCGCGCTCGGCTCCGGCGATATTGCCGCCGCTGAGGCGATCAAACTGCAAAAACATCCTGAAGCCGTCGAAGAAGTCGTCGAGAAGCGCGAAGGTTTGCACAATTTGACCGAAGCGGAAGGCGACACTCTGCTCGGCGCACCCAGCCTCAAATCCTCGCGCGGTTTTTTCGGGTTTGCCAAGGGTTTCGACGAAGGTCCTGTGACAGCCGACCAGAAGTCGCTTGGCAAGGATAATCGGGCTTTGCTGCAAGAAGTTCTTTTCGATTTATTGGAATGCAAACGCCTCTTGGATCAAATCCGCTAGCAATGGCGATCGGTAGTCATTTCCGATTCGCGGTAGACGAATTTCCGTCCAACGCAGAACTCGCAGCACTTTGGAAGGTTACATCGCCTTTTCCAGCACTTAACGACTTCCAAATCAGTCTCCGCGCCTGCCTTCTCCACATCACGGCGCGACAAGACGGCCAACTCGTCGGCTTCGTCAAAGTCGCCAGCGATGGTGATATGCATGCGTTCCTGCTCGATCCAACGGTGCATCCGAACTGCAGCCGCCAAGGGTTGGGAACAGAACTTGTCAAGCGCGCTGCAAAGCTCGCGACAGAAAGTGGTGCCCACTATTTGCACGTCGATTTCCTGCCACATCTGAGGAGTTTTTATATCGGCTGCGGATTCGCGGCGACAGAGGCGGGGTTGATGCGTTTGAAAAAATTGGACATAGCCACACAACATTCAGGAGACCACAATTGAAAAAAGCATTGATCGTCTGGGGCGGCTGGGATGGGCATGAGCCGGAGCAATGCGCTCATATCCTGCAAGGCGTTTTGCAAGAGGAAGGCTTCTTAGTCGAACTCGCTGACAAGACGGCGGCTTTTGCCGATCCCGGTCTCAAAGACCTCAATCTCATCGTCCCGATTTTCACCATGTCTAAAATCGAAAAGGCTGAAGTCGAAAACCTCTGCAATGCAGTGCGCGGCGGTGTGGGTCTTGCCGGGTATCATGGCGGCATGGGCGACGCGTTTCGCGATCAGGTTGAATATCAGTTCATGTGCGGAGGCCAATGGGTCGCGCATCCGGGCAATATAATTGACTATACGGTAAACATTACCGCCAAAGACGATCCGGTCATGGCCGGTATTTCGGATTTTGATTACACGTCCGAGCAATACTACATGCACACCGACCCGAGCAACCAAGTGCTGGCGACAACAAAGTTCACCGGCGAGCATGCCTATTGGATTGACGGTGTGGTTATGCCGGTCGTCTGGAAGCGCCATTATGGCAAGGGCAGGGTGTTCTATTCCTCGCTCGGCCATCAGGCGAAGGAGTTCAAGGTCCCGCAGATGCAGACGATGCTGCGCCGTGGCATGGTCTGGGCCGCAAGTTAGCACCGGATGAAGTGCCCAAGCCCAACGGGCGAAGGCGAATGGTCGGAGCGGCGGGATTCGAACCCACGACCCCTTGTCCCCCAGACAAGTGCGCTACCGGGCTGCGCTACGCCCCGAACCAAGCCCTTCTATAAAGCCGTGGCTTAGACGGTCAAGAGTAAAGCGGCTCTCTTTGCTCAATTCCACACATCTGGCAGCCAGCAAAACGCATCAGCCGGGCAGACTCCTTAGATCGCTTGACGCATGGGCTCCAAGCGAATGCTGAGGCGATGCCCCGTCGCTTTGGCATAGCGCTCCAAGGTGCGTGTCGAGGGCTTTACCCGACCACTCTCAAGGCGCGATATGGCACTCTCGGTGGTGCCCATACGGCTGGCAATTTCAGCCTGCGTCAAACGGGCATGAGTGCGCGCCTCAATAAGCGCTGACACCAATCCAAATTCCTCATCGAGCGCTTCATAAGAATCCCGGTAGGTGGGGTCGCTTGCCATGCGCTCGACATGAATGTCACTCGCTTTGATCGTTTTCATAAAATCTCCTTCGCCCTTTGCCGGGCCAGCTCCAGTTCACGACGGGGTGTTTTCTGGGTCTTCTTCACAAAAATCCGCACAATCACAATTCGCTGGCCGGTAACTGTGACGTAGATTGCCCTAGCAATTCCGTCCTTGCCGGAAATCCGAAGCTCCCAGAGCTTGTCACCAAGTGGCTTCACCCAGTCCCTTGGGATATTGAGAAGGCCATACTGGCCAATCACATTGACCATCCGCGCCAATCTTGCCTGCATGTCGGTGGCGAGTGCCGCTTCTTCATCGGCGGCTTCCGGTAGATATTCGACGGTCCACATAGCCTTACTTAGCAAAAAAGCTAAGTTTCGTCAAGATTTATCGGTGGC
>JANOYJ010000408.1:0-2601 GCA_031428815.1 Phyllobacterium sp. | reverse complement strand
TTCGGGCGGAAATAACCGCGCGAATCCAAGGCTTCTTCCAATTGGTTGAATAGACCGATCGTGCGCTCCTTGACGGCAGGAACCATTTCCTGACCGGCAAACGCCGTCTCATGTTCATCGGCCAGCCCTGTCTTCATCCATTCGTAGGACATCAGCAGGACAGCTTGAGCGATATTCAGAGATGCAAAAGCAGGATTGACCGGAAACGTCACGATCTCGTCGGCAAGCGAGATCTCGTCATTGTTCAAGCCCCAGCGCTCACGACCGAACAGAATGCCGGTAGCCAAGCCAGTCGCATCCCGCGACTTGAGCGCCTTAGCCGCTTCGACCGGTCCGCGCACCGGTTTCAGCGCCTCGCGTTGCCTTGCGGTGGTGGCGAAAACGAAGTTCAAATCGGCAATCGCCAACGGCAAATCGTCATAGACTTTCACATTGGCAATCACATGCTGCGCATTGGCAGCCGCCGAGCGCGCCTTTTCGTTCGGCCAGCCCTCGCGCGGATTAACGATACGCAATTCCGACAACCCGAAATTCGCCATCGCCCGCGCCACCATGCCGATATTCTCGCCCAGCTGCGGCTCGACGAGAATAATCGCCGGTCCGCCGGTCATCGTATCGCGTGAAGCGTCTGTTCGTTCCATCCAATAAGCTCTCAATACCGCTCTAAGCCTGAATCAACGTCGATTGCAGCGGTTCGAAGCTGGGAATAGCGTAATCATGGAAAAACGCGAAAGGATTTTCTGAAATGCCTGACATGTTGCTTTTGACTACTGGAAGGAGGAGGCGCTTGTCGTCAAGAAGACACTACCGCCCAAGTAGCTTCGCCAAATCGTCCAGCGCCAGGATGGCGGATGGAACGGAAAACCAAATTAACAGGTGCAGACCCTGGAATAAACAGGCCTAAAGGCTGACTTTGCGCTGTTGTTTTCCGGTGTTATAGGGCAATTTCAATTTTTGTTTTCAAATGGCGAGGCGTTGATGGCTAAGATTAAAGTGGCAAATCCGGTGGTGGATCTCGATGGCGATGAAATGACCCGCATCATCTGGGATTACATCAAGGAAAAGCTGATCCATCCCTATCTTGACCTCGACATTGAGTATTACGACCTCTCTGTCGAAAACCGCGATGCGACGTCCGATCAGGTGACAATTGATGCCGCGAACGCCATCAAGAAGCACGGCGTCGGCATTAAATGCGCCACCATCACGCCGGATGAAGGGCGTGTCGAAGAATTCAAACTGAAGAAGATGTGGAAATCGCCGAATGGCACGATCCGCAACATTCTGGGTGGCGTCATTTTCCGCGAACCGATTATCTGCAAAAACGTCCCTCGCCTCGTTCCCGGCTGGACCAAGCCGATCATCGTGGGGCGTCACGCCTTTGGCGATCAATACCGCGCCACGGATTTCCGCTTCCCGGGCAAAGGCACGCTGTCAATCAAATTTGTCGGCGACGACGGCAAAATCATCGAGCATGAAGTCTATAAGTCACCGGGCGATGGCGTGGCTATGGCCATGTACAATGTCGACGAATCCATCCGTGAGTTCGCCCATGCCTCATTCAATTATGGTCTCCAACGCGGCTATCCAGTGTATCTGTCGACCAAGAATACCATTTTGAAGGCCTATGACGGCCGCTTTAAAGACATATTCCAGGAAGTCTTCGACGCCGAATTTGCCGAAGCCTTCAAGGCGAAGAAGCTCACATACGAACACCGACTGATCGACGACATGGTCGCTTCGGCGCTGAAATGGTCCGGCGGCTATGTCTGGGCCTGTAAGAACTATGACGGCGACGTGCAGTCAGACATTGTGGCACAGGGTTTCGGTTCGCTCGGCCTGATGACATCCGTGTTGATGACGCCGGATGGCAAAACTGTTGAAGCGGAAGCCGCGCATGGCACAGTGACGCGGCACTTCCGCCAGCACCAAAAGGGCGAAGAGACTTCAACCAATTCCATCGCTTCCATTTTTGCTTGGACACGGGGCCTCGCCCATCGCGCCAAACTGGATAGCAATTCAGACCTCAAGCGCTTCGCTGACACATTGGAGAAAGTCTGCGTTGCCACCGTTGAAAGTGGTTACATGACGAAAGATTTGGCCTTGCTCATTGGACCCGATCAGCCTTGGCTATCAACCTCCGGCTTCCTTGACAAGATTGACGAAAATTTGCGCGTCGCAATGTCATAAGAAGCGTCGCCGCAGACTCAGGGTACCAAACTGCCCCCGCACCAAAATGTCACTGCGTGTGATTCGGTGGAATTTCGGACAATTTCACCGATTTGGAGTCCTTAACCGCTTCCTTTGGCGCGTTTGAATACGGTTTTTGTTCGATAATGCCTGAAACGAAGTTCTTTTGGATAAATCACCAAGTAGATTTATACTTGTCAGACGAATATTAGTGACTCTTTAATATACATATGAGAGACTACTAATGTGCTCCCTAGCACACCGGCCCCGCTCCATGATCCGCGTTCAGCCCCCCTCATTCGGGTCGTCGCAGCGGGGCCCTCTCTCCGTTAAGTGAGCAGATCACTTGACGGTTAGCGCAGCCTTCAAAGCCGTAATCGCCTCATTTGCCTTTGAGCCATCCGGCCCGCC
>JANOYJ010000407.1:0-4715 GCA_031428815.1 Phyllobacterium sp. | reverse complement strand
CCAAGGATTGGCACTCGCTGGTTAATCTCAAGGCGAGCCTCGACCGGCCATATTCTGAATTTATCGTGGCCGAAGGAAGCGCGGGGATTGTCGGTATCGCATCGGCCAGCCAGTTTGATGCGAACTACGCGATGCTGCATCAGCTTTATGTCCTGCCGGAAGCGCAAGGGCAGGGGATAGGCGGCGAGCTCTTGCAAGAGATTGCTGAGGCGTTCCCCGATGCCAAGGCGATCCGACTTGAAGTCGATGCGGCCAATCTCAAGGCCGTTCGGTTCTATGAGGCCGCCGGGTTTACGCGTCGCGAAGAAACAGAAAATTGCGGCAAACCGGGTTCCGGCATCGCCGCACTTATTATGGAGCGCAAATCGCGCTGAGGAAGCGCCGACAAACGCGGGATCAAGCTTTCCGGGCTGGGCTCTTGGTAATCGGGCGATTGTACTTTCGTTGCAGTGCGCCCGTTAATGACCTTCGTGGGCTTGGCGAAAGCCTGCCTTGATGTCAGCGCCAACGCCAAAGCGGTGATTATTCTGCCTCTTCACATGGGCGTGTCTTGACCCCGACTTAATGGCGTGATTCCCTTGCAGCGGCACTCACATCGGGGACAGACATGCAGGCAGCTTTCACTCTTCACGGCGTCGATTTTTCCCCTCCCACTTACAAAGTAGCATTAGCGCTCAGTCTGATGGGAGAGGCCTATGACTTCGTGGTTACAACCCCGCGCGGTGATGCGAAAAAAGCCGATTACTTGAAACTCAACGCGCTTGGCCAAGTGCCCATCCTCATCGACATGAAAACCAACCGTGTCTATCGCCAATCACCCTCGATCCTGGAAATGCTGTCGGATCGGACCGGCAAGTTCGGTGGGCAGTCGGCGGAAGAGCGCATAGAAATGCGCGAATGGATGTATTGGGATCTGGATCGGCTCGCGCCGCCCGTCTTGCGCTCACGTCGCCATCGCAGAGGCTTCATGAGCTATAACCAACCCATCGCGGAAATGTACCATGTCGAAGCGCTCACCGCCCTCAAAGTTCTAGAGGACCATTTCGTCGAGCATAAATGGCTCGTCGGTCGGCGTGCGTCCATTGCTGACATCGACGTTTATGGCGTCTTGGAATTCGCTGAAGAAGGCGGCTTCGAGATTAGGGATTATCCCAATATCGAAGCCTATATGCGCCGATTCCAGGACTTGAAAGGCTTCGCCCATCCGGCGACCCTTATCCCTAAGGAGAGCCATAAGGGCTAATATGCCAGGATTGTCGTTACATCACTGCACGGGGAGGTTCAGGACAAGCGCATAGGTGGTGTCAGTTCGCGCAACAACAGTGCCAACGCGCGTTGATCGTTTGTGTTTGTCTTATCAAAGATCGACGCCAACTGAGATTTGACCGTGCCGTCCGATAACCCGCTGGCGAGCGCGATTTCCTGTCTGCTCTTGCCGCTCGCAATATGGGTAGCGACACGTTTTTCTGCTGCGGTCAGGCCGAATAAAGCCGCGATGGCGTCCATGGCTGGCATGGGTGAATTTCCGGGGGCTGCGATAAAGATAGCAGCAGCAGCGCGCTGTGACACTCTAGCCGAGGGATCGCGTTGCGTGAGTGGCATGACATGCGCGACGGATGGCATTGAGGTCAATGACAGGGGAACGTTTATGCCGGACGCGCCAAGCGAAAACTCGTTATTCTGCCCCGTCTCAACAGCATGAGAGATCGCCCGTTGTGCGGGAGCGTATGGAAATGACAACTGACCGCGTACAGAAGAGATGGCCACCTTCTCCTGCAAAAGGTTCTCCGCGGCCAGATTGGCAAAAATGATTTGCATATCGGCGGCAACGATCAGAACCGGATGGGACAGGCAATCCACGATGTCGCGAAAAATTTCACCCTTGCGCCGCTCAGTCTCAAACAGGTCACCTATTGTCACGGCGCGGCGGATATGCGGTGAAAGGGTCGAGACCATATCCATATCGGCGCGTGAAATTTGTGGCCGGTCTTTATGCGTGATGACAACCAAGTTGCCGACCCGGCCCGGCTGCTTCATCAAGGGTACCCAAATGAAGTCATCCAATTGATTGGGCATAGCCCATTCGAGGGCCATCGGGCTGGATAACCACTTTTCCCGCGTATCCGGCCCTTGAAGATCATAGAATGTATCGACGGTTTGCGGTACATCCAATTCCATTTTTGGAACCGCTGAATAAAAGATCATGTCATTGGCATAGGTGGTCAACAGCGGTTGCAGCACTTTCTTGTCGCCGCAGGCAACTGAGAAACGTGCTGCGTTTGTCTGCGTGTCAAGAATGGCAAGCGTTGCCAAATGGCCGTCGCAAACGATGCGTATGCGATCCAAGGTGTCTTCCCAAAGGCCGGAGTCGGGTATGCAATCATAAATCGCCCCGACTAATTCGGGCAGCTGAGATGCTGATGAACTTCCGTGCATTTTCCTCTCAATTTCAGGTTATTGTGTCTAATTCTGAGACTTTTCACAAGAGCTGACCTTAGAGTGAGTGCGAACTCCACAAACTCAGCTGAAGTAAAAGTGTTCCAGCGATAGAAGTCTGGACTTGGCAGGCACTTCGCGCCATAAGCGGCAATCACTTGCTGGATGCCTCACATGTCGAAATTCTTCTTGCAGTTCTTCACTTGGTGGAACGGCCAAACACTTGGAACCCGCTTTCATACGTGGCGCAAGGGCGAGCGCGTCGGCGAAGATGAAACGGGCAATGTCTATTATCAAGGCGGAAAAGATTCAGAAGGGCGCACACGCCGTTGGGTGATCTATAGAGATTATTCCGAAGCCTCCGCTATTCCTTCAGGCTGGCACGGCTGGATGCACCACAGAACAGATGTTGCACCAAGTCAGGAAGATTACCGTCCTCGCGACTGGCAGATGCCCCATCAGGCAAATCTGACAGGCACAGCCGCTGCTTACCGCCCCAAGGGTTCTATTGCCAACCAAGGCGCGCGCCCCAAAGCAACCGGAGATTACGACGCTTGGACACCGCGCGGCTAAGCGCGGTTTATTTGCCAGCGTAGCTTGGATTGCCATAATTCACGGTTAACGAACTGTTGACAGGCGGCAGGCTAATCTGCCGCACCGATTTTAGCCTGACGGTCCAAGAAGTATGCCTTTTGCCAAAGTTCCCAAATTCCGCACTTTCCTGCTGGCGGTGGCTGTTTTTTCGAACCTGACTCCTGTCAATGCTCAAGAAGCGGGCGAGATTATTCACAATCCCGTTGCTGAGTTCGCCGGCATTGACAAGATAACTGGCCGAATCATAACCTTCGATGTCTACATCAACGAGACGGTGCAGTTCGGTGCGTTGCAAGTCACGCCGCGCATCTGCGATTCACGACCCGAAACAGAAACGCCAAAGACCACATCGTTTGTCGAAGTCGACGAAATCACTCTCGACCGCAAAATCCGCCGCATTTTTACGGGCTGGATGTTCGCCGATAGCCCCGGCCTGAATGCGGTGGAGCATGCCGTCTATGACGTCTGGCTGAAGAGCTGTAAGCAAAAGACCGATGTGCCCGCTCCGGCAAAAAGCTAACGCCGCATCGCCTTCAACGCGCCGACACACGAGGGCAATGTGGATAAATCTTCAAGCGGTTGGATCAATGGTTTTATCGGTGTGCTGATCTTCAGCGGATCGCTACCGGCGACACGCGTTGCGGTCGCTGATTTTGATCCTATGTTTCTCACCGCCGCCCGCGCCGCAATTGCTGGTGTTCTTGCGCTCGGTCTGCTCACCCTGTTTCGGGAAAAACGACCGGGGCGTGGTGATTTCATGTCACTGATCGTGACGGCTCTCGGTGTCGTCTTGGGCTTTCCGCTGCTGACGGCGCTGGCGCTGCAATATATAACCTCGGCACATTCGATTGTTTTCATTGGACTTTTGCCACTCTCGACCGCCATTTTCGCTGTGCTGCGGGGTGGCGAGCGGCCGCATGCCGCATTCTGGCTATTTTCAGGTGTTGGCGCGTTGCTTGTTGCAGGCTTTGCCCTGATGCTTGACCATGACGCGTCACCTTATGGCGATGCACTCATGGTCGCCGCCATCATTGTCTGTGGTTTGGGCTATGCGGAAGGCGCCAGGCTTTCGCGCAAACTCGGTGGCTGGCAGGTCATCTCATGGGCGCTTACCCTCTCCCTGCCGGTCTCGCTGGTCGCTACGCTTTACAAACTACCCGCATCATGGGCGGGAATAGGTGCGCCTGCTTGGCTCGGCCTTGCCTACATTTCCCTGTTCAGCATGCTTATCGGCTTCATTTTCTGGTACCGCGGGCTTGCCCAAGGCGGCATCGCGGCGGTAGGCCAGTTACAATTACTGCAACCCTTCTTCGGCCTGCTACTTGCCGCTGCGCTGCTGCACGAAAAGGTATCTTGGTCGATGATTGTTGTGACCGGGGCCGTCGTCGCATGTGTTGCCGGAGCAAAGCGGTTTGCTTGAAATAGCTCTATGTTTTCAAACCATTACGGATAAAACTTCGCCTGAGTTTTAAGCGCCTCCGCCAGTAGTTTGGCATATTTGCGCTTCGGCACCTCAATCGCACCGAACTGTGACAAATGCGCTGTCAAAAACTGGGTGTCGAGCAGCGTGAAACCGCGTTCTTTCAAGCGATTGACCAAATATACCAGCGGCACTTTCGACGCGTCAGTCTGCCGCGAAAACATGCTTTCACCAAAAAACGCCGATCCAAGCGATACGCCGTACA
>JANOYJ010000406.1:0-3567 GCA_031428815.1 Phyllobacterium sp. | reverse complement strand
CCGGGGGAGAACCGGCCTTTTCTTTTTAGGCCATAGCTACTTAACGCTGCCATGGTCTGGCGCGAACCGTCGTCCGGGAGGAGGAGTGGGTCGCGGCTAGTCTGGTGCGGGATGAACCAGATTGTATATCCCGCACGCTATTCTTTTTTTTGCCGCCTGTCTTCACCCGAAAGGGTGACAGGCGACCGATAAAGCTGAATTAAGCAGCTTTGAATTCTTTAGCGGCTTTCTCAAAGGCGGCCTTAACTGGGGCAGAAACCTTTTCAGCAGCAGCAGTAGTAACTGCCTGAAGGTCTTTTGCCTGATCGGCAACAGCTTCAGCTTGCTTGCGGAAGAAAGCGGTCTGGAGTTCAACGAAATCCGAGAAGGACTTGACGCTTACCAGAGCTTCGAGGTGGCTGATGCCGGCATCTGCATTGGTGCGCAGAGCTGCGATGGCCTTCAACGCAACTTCGGAAGAAGCAGCCTGAGCAACCTTGACGTTTTCTTCGAAGGACTTCTGTGCGCCTTCAGCCGAATCTTTCATCTTGGCATAAGCATCTTTGCTCTGCGCAACAGTCTTCTCAGCAAAATCACGAACCTGATCGGTTGCCTTGGTTGCGTCGAAAGCGGCAAATACGGTCTCTTCGTTCTTTACGGTTTTGGACATTTGACTTCTCCTTTGAGCCACGTTGTGTGGCCTAATTTGTGTGTGGTCCGCATATAGGGTAGTTTATTGTGCATTGCAACATAAATTTTGCATCGCACAAAAATTAACGATACATCGAGAAACGTGCGCGAGTTTTGACCCTTTTGTGGATTTTTCACGCCATTGCTTTTATTAACACTTTGTTAAGGACACATGACGGGCGGGACAGCGGAGACTTCGTGGCAAAAATATATCCCTATATCGACATTGCGGTCTTGGATGACATTCGCGGCAAGATAGTCGCGGGGGATGCGCTGTGCGTTCTGACCCCTGTTCTCAATGAAGTGCTCTGGGCCAATGCCGCCGGTGCGCGATTGCTCGGTTACTCCAATCGGGACGAGGTTATCGGGTTTGACCCTGAAATCGGAGCTGCGACTAAAAGGCAAATATTGGCGGCGGGTGCGGGGCGAACGGTCGGTGTCAGACTGGCAGGCGGCGTTTCGACGCGACTTGCCATGATTAGCGCTGAAACCATTCAATTGCCGGATGGATCAGGCGCGCTCCTCCTTTCAGAGAGCGTCGGCGCGGGCAAGCCCGGCGACATGCTTGAAGGTTTGGATGGCGATGGCAGCCATGTTGCCATTCTCGGCGCTTCGGGCGATGTTTTGGCTAAATCCCCGGGTTTTGATGCTCTCGGTATTGAGAGCGACGCCTTGACTGACTTGGCAGATGAACTTCGCGGCGAAGCGGACCGGATGGTCAAGCGCCGCATACGCACGCGGCATGGCTATTTTCCGGCAGGTATCGGGTTGCTGTCAGACGCGCCAAGTGTAAGTCTACTTTTGGTGATTGATGTTGAGGATGTGGCGGTGAATGCGCCTGTCTTTCAGCCAGATGAAAAAGCGGCTTTTGTCCCATCAGTTTCTTCTCCGATAGAAGTCACGACGCCAGCGCCGATTTCCGCTAGGCAAGAGCGCCAAACGGCTCACCGCTATTTTGCCGATGAAGATGAGACTGAACCTGAGTCGCGGTCCTTGGAGATCGCATCAGACGCTCCGCCCCCGGAAGAATTGCCCGTCGAATCAGTTGTTGAACGGTCTGCACCTGTGGAAACTGTCCGCACTGAAGAAGAAGTGCGTGAAGAACTTATTGCCATCGAGGATATTGAGGACGAGGGCTCAGCATTAGTTGATGAGTCCGAAGAGCTGACGCTTGAGCAACTACCTGTCGACCTGACACCCGTCGAACCGGTATTTGTTCCTGAACCTGAAACCGAGGCTGGCGAAGAATTCTTCCACGAAACCGCTGCCCTGCCCGTCCGTTTTGTTTGGCGCATTGATGGTTCGGGGAAATTCTCCGAAGTGTCACCGGAATTTGCCCGCGCCGTCGGTCACCATTCGGCGGATATTATCGGGCGGACTTTCCGGGATGTTGCGCAAGTCTATGCGCTGGACATGGGTGGAGAAATTTCCGACCTCCTTGAGCGGCGCGATACATGGTCCGGGCGCAGTGTGCTGTGGCCGATTGAAGGCACGGACCTTCGTGCGCCGGTCGATCTTGCAGCACTGCCGATTTATGGGCGCGACCGCGAATTTGACGGGTTCAAAGGTTTTGGGATTGTGCGGCTTGCCGATGCCGTGGTCGATGCAGAAGGCATCGGTCTGTCGCTGGTCGGACCGCTGACCAAGATTCATACGCCTGAAACCGTAGAGTCGAAAGGCGAACCCGTCGTCGATGATCCTTGGAAAGGCGAAAAGCCGGTATTGAGCTTTGTGTCCCCGGTCGAGCGTCCTCGAATCGACGACGCCAAAATCATCAGGCTTGAGGAGCGCCGTGGGCCACGCGGCGATGCTGCGATAGAAGCGCCTCTTGCAACGAATGTGCTGAGCGCCTCGGAGCGAAGTGCCTTTCGCGAAATTGCTGAACGTCTGCGCGATGATGATGCACGTAAGGTCACTTTTGGCAAACGGATGATCCGTCCCGGCGACAAGCGCGACGCGCCTGAAACGATCATTGTTGACCCGGACGTTGTCGATACGGATTCAGATGAAATCGAATCGGAACCCATGGATGAATTCTCTGCGGCCGCTTACCTGCCGGAGGACGATGCAGAGATCGCGGCACCGGGCGACCAGCCGCTTGCAGAGCCGACGGAGCAGTCAAAATACGAAGCGATGCTGCGTGACCTCATCAAGACGGTTGAAAAGCCTATTGATGAGGATTTGCTTCCAACCTTGGTAACTGATGCAACTCCCGCCATTCAATATGACGAAATGCTGCGCGACATTTTAGTGACAGTTGACGAGCCGGCCATCGATCAAAAGCTCATCCGCGTTATGCCGACGGAAGAAATCTTGCGTTTGGCGGAAGAGCACCATCGCCAGGAACTTGAAGAACGCGAACGCAATGGCGTTGCGGAAATCGATGCCGAGACGGATGTCTTACAAAGCGATGAGCATCTGGACCTTGATCCCGTCGCAGAGCGCGACGAAGAAATTGCTCCTGATGATGACGTGGTGTCACCGGTTCATTGGCCGGATGTCGCGTTTGATGAGGAAGAAGAGCTTGCCGAATTGCCACTTCCGCAGGCAGAACCTGCACCTTCGCAATCCGGTCCAGACACATCTATTCTCACCCGCCTTCCCGCCCCGATTATGATTTATTCGGGCCGTCAGGTGCATTTTGCCAATCCTGCGTTTTTAGAATTGACAGGTTATCGCAGTGCGTCTGAGTTGGAAACGCTCGGTGGTATCGACCAGTTGATCGCAGGCGATCATGCGGATGAAGAAAGCGACCGCATCAGTATCCGCATTGGCGGTAATGGTATCCGCCCTTTCAACACCATCATCCGCTCCGTGCCTTGGGATGGCAAACAGGCGATGATGCTGACGATTCGCGAGCAAGACCTTCATCCCAATCACAATGTCAGGGCACTGCCT
>JANOYJ010000405.1:0-3793 GCA_031428815.1 Phyllobacterium sp. | reverse complement strand
GAACGGTCCGCCAAGCGTTCCATCGGGAGGAGCGCGGGAGAAGTATTGCAAAGGTTTGGGAGACGGGGGTAGATTATTTTTCTCCCACACCCCGCCGTCATCCTCGGGCTTGACCCGAGGACCCAGTCCTCTGCGGGTAAGAGATTGATTCTGAACGGTTATTTTCTCGCATCGTCACGGCATGGATTATATCGGGTCAAGCCCGATAATGACGGGGAGACGACAGGTAGGCGTGAAATCTATCCCCGCAATCAGCCGGCCACAAACACCGTGACCGAATGCGCGGACACATCAAAGCCTGTGCCTGACACAAGCAGGGGACGTGTCGCGAGGACGTTTTTCCACGCTTTGCCTTTGCCGGCCGCAGGCAAGTGCACAGCGAGACGGCCTTCATTGCGGTTGATGACAATGCCGATACGGTCTGGCGCTGCAACGCTCTTGCCCTGGATGGTGAGGACCATTGCGAGGAAGTGGTTATCCGGGTTTTCCCAGTCTTTCACATCCATCTCTTCGCCATTCGGACGAAACCACATCACATCGGCGAAGTCGCCGGTTTTAGGGATAACGCCGCTGAGCAAGGTATTGGATTGGAGGGCGGGATGTATTGCACGCAATGTCGAGAGCGCGGCGGTAAAGTCTTCGAGTTCGACGTCACGCTTGTCCCAATCAAGCCAAGTCATTGCATTGTCTTGGGCATAGGCATTGTTATTGCCGTGCTGCGTGCGGCCGAATTCATCGCCGGCTGTAAGCATGGGCGTGCCGCGCGACAGGAACAGCAGAGCCAGCATCGCTTTCACATCTTCCCTGCGATGCGCATTGATGCCGGGCGCGGGTGTCGGACCTTCATGGCCATGGTTCCATGAAAAGTTTTCATTATGCCCGTCGCGATTTTCCTCGCCATTGGCGTGGTTATGCTTGCGCCGGTAGGCGGTCATATCGTGCAAGGTAAAACCGTCATGTGCAGCGAGAAAATTGACGCTGCGCGTTTCTTTAACGCCATGGCCGAAATAATCCGACGAACCGGTCAGCCGCGTCGCCAGCGCACCCAATGTGCCACGATCGCCGCGCCAGAAACGGCGGATATCATCGCGGTAGCGGTCATTCCATTCGAGAAATTGCGGGGGAAACTGTCCAAGCTGATAGCCGCCGGGGCCAATATCCCATGGCTCGGCAATCATCGTACACGGGGACAGAATCGCGTCATGACGCATGGCTTCAAACAGCGGTGCATGCGGGGAAAAGCCTTTGTTCGTGCGCCCGAGCGTTACGCCAAGATCAAAGCGGAACCCGTCGACGGCGCCATTGATGACGAAATGCTTGAGCGATTCAATGACGAGTTCACGTACGCGTCCGCGTTCGACGGCGAGCGTATTGCCCGTGCCGGTATCATTGACCAACGCGCCCGGCTCATCCGCATGGTGGCGATAGTAGAGCGCATTATCCAAGCCGCGCATCGAGAGCACCGGACCGCCAAGATCGCTTTCGCCGCTATGGTTGAACACGACGTCGAGCAGCAGCGCGATGCCTTCGGCATGCAGTGCATCCGCAACTTTGCGCAGTTCCGCCATTCCACCCGGTGCAAGACGCGGATCGAGCGCCATGAAGGCGACCGGATTATAGCCCCACGCATTGGTGAGATGATGAGGTTGAAGATGACGCTCATCAATCCACGCCGTCACCGGCATCAATTCGACAGCGGCAACGCGAAGTTTTTTGAAATGCCCAATGCAGGACGGATGGGCGATGGCGGCCAAAGTGCCGCGCTGTGCCTCGGGTATCTCACTATTCAATTGCGTAAAAGCTTTGACCGGCACTTCATACACCAGCCCACCCTCCGGCAAAGGTTGAACGATGCGTTCCGGTTGGCTCAAGTACTTTTCAACAATGCCCTTGGGCACCAGTTTGACCGTATCGGTGTTGCGCTTCACCAGATCGCGGTGAAAATGGAACGGGCGGTCGAGCCTTGTCGCAAAGGGATCGACCAAGAGCTTTGCCGGATCAAACAAATGGCCTTCCTCCGGCAGCCATGGTCCGTCGGCGCGGTAGCCGTAACGCTGTCCGGGTTTGATGCCCGGCACATCGACGCTGAACACGCTTCCGGGCGCACGGGGCATGGAAAGACGGGCAATCTCCTTATTGCCGCTTTTGTCGAACAGGCAGAGCACCATCTCCGACGCGTGCTGCGAGACGACAGCAAACCGCACACTCTCGGCGCTGACAAAAACACCGGGCTTCTGGTGGGGCGTGTGAACGGTCATGTAATGACGGAAGGGTGTTCCCGTCCCGTGTTGGATTTAATGCCCGCCAATTGGTCTGCGGCCAAGATGAGATCAGCCAAGGCCATTTGCGTTTCAATGCCATGCTTGGACGCATCCGGCTCGTAGCGCTCGATATAAACACGCAGGGTCGCGCCTGAGGTCCCGGTGCCGGAGAGCCGGTAGACGATCCGTGAGCCGCCATCAAACAGGATGCGAATACCCTGATTGGCGCTTATCGAGCCATCGACGGGATCGTGGTAGGTGAAATTATCCGAGGAGGCGATGGTAAGGTCACCGAGTTTGGTGCCGGGAAGCGTGGCAAGCCGTGCGATCAGCCCGTCCATCACCTTGTTGGCGCGGTCCGTCTCGACTTCTTCATAGTCGTGACGCGAATAATAATTGCGGCCATATTCGGCCCAATGCTTGGTCACGATATCAATGGCCGGTTCTTTGCGGGCAGCCAAGATATTCAGCCACAGCAGCACAGCCCAGAGGCCATCCTTTTCGCGCACATGATCGGAGCCGGTGCCCGCACTTTCTTCGCCGCAAAGAGTAACTTTGCCTGCGTCCAAAAGGTTGCCGAAGAATTTCCAACCCGTCGGCGTCTCATACATGCCGATGCCGAGTTTGGCCGCCACACGATCCGCCGCGCCGCTGGTCGGCATGGAGCGGGCAATGCCGGCAAGGCCACGTTTGTAACCGGGGGCGCAGGTCGCATTGGCAGCGAGCATGGCGACTGAATCCGACGGTGTAATAAAGATGCCGCGACCGATGACCAGATTGCGGTCGCCGTCACCATCCGATGCCGCACCGAAATCCGGCGCGTCTTTCGACATCATCAGATCATAAAGTTCCTTGGCATGCACCAAATTCGGATCCGGGTGATGACCGCCGAAATCCGGGAGCGGAACGGCGTTGACGACCGTGCCCTCGCTAGCGCCGAGTTCATCTTCGAGAATAGCTTTCGCATAGGGTCCGGTCACGGCGCTCATCGCATCAAAGCGCATGGTGAAGCCATTGGCGAACATCGCTTTAAGCGCTGGAAAATCGAACAGTGTGGCCATCAATTCCTGATAATCCGCGACAGGATCAATGACATCCACCACCATGCCCGCCATATCGAATTCGCCGACGACGTCGAGATCAATGTCGGATGTATCGACGATCTGATATTGATCAATCACTTTGGTACGGGCAAAAATCGCATCGGTGATTTTCTCAGGAGCCGGACCGCCATTGCCGGTATTATATTTGATGCCGAAATCTTCCGTCGGCCCGCCGGGATTATGGCTTGCGGAGAGGATGAGACCGCCGAACGCATGGTATTTACGGATTATATTCGACGCGGCAGGCGTCGAGAGAATGCCGCCCTTGCCGACCAGAACTTTGCCAAAGCCATTCGCCGCCGCCATCTTAATGGCAATCTGGATGACTTCGCGATTGTAGTAACGCCCGTCGCCGCCAATGACCAAGGATTTACCCTTGAAGCCGTCCAGCGAGTCGAACACCGATTGAATGAAATTCTCGGCATAGTT
>JANOYJ010000404.1:0-1655 GCA_031428815.1 Phyllobacterium sp. | reverse complement strand
AGCATGCGAAAGATCTCCGATACCGATCGCCCCAAGGCTCGCCCGATCTCTACCTGTGTCAGCCCCACTTCGGAACGAGACACGTGTTCAAGGATATCAAGACCTTTTTCCAAGGCCGGGGCCCTGTATTTCGATGTTCTGGAGTCCATCATGCACTCGACAAATTTTACCTATGAAAACCAGATTAACGAATTTGGGCTGCTCGTCCATTCCTCAAATGCTCGCGAAAGCGATGTGGGACGAAATGAATAGCGGGAGTATGGGCAACATGCCTCTATTGGCGAACTGCTACGGGAACAGCGGGGATCAAGGGCAATCGCGGCGAATCGGTCGGTGATCGCTTCCTCGGCTGGCATTGGTGCCAGGGCCATGCAACGTCGTTGTGTGCTCGCGCTTAAGGACGAAGCCCGCATCCCGCATGAGGGGTTTGGTAGAAATAGAAGTGTTATATCTCCTAACCGACTATCCACCCGCCCCATGCGGATTTTCCGGGTCAGCGCTGTGCGTACTGATCGGCTCAACCGCTACCGGTGCGCCTTCCAGACCGTACATGGCGGCGTGCAGGCCCCAATAGCTCGACACAAAGATGATGAGAAACCCGGCGAGTGACGCGGGCAGAAGGGCAATGCGTCGTCGGACAGCGTCGAGGAAATGCAGTTCTCTTGTCTGATCAACCGCGATGGCGATGATCATCATCATGACCAGCGCATGACCAACTAGATCGACGCGGCCGAACGGAAAAACTGCTGCATTAAAAATTACCAGCAACGAGAGCGCGGATAGGCGCCGCACAAGGGGAGTTGCCAGCAGACCGAAGCCAAGCGTGAATTCCGCTACGCCCGCCATCGGAATGAATGCATCCCGCGGCATGCCAAAAGTAAGGAAGGGCTTTTCCAAAACCAGCGGATAAAACCAGTCGGGATAGGCAAACTTCTCGAGACTTGACCACATCAACGCAATTGCTACAGCCCAGCGCAGAACCTCAAACCGGTGCTTACGCCATTCTGGATTGTCAGAAGCGGCAAGCACCAGATAAGCCGCAACGCCAACGCCGAGCGACAAATAGTCGAGCAGGTGAAACAGGTCGTAATCGCGCATCGCCAAGAGCCAAAGGCCAATAATCCCCGCTGCCGACAGAGGCATCGTCCATCGCCAGAATACGCCGACGGCTATGAGGAGCTGCGCCCACGACACCCATTCCGAGTTAGTCTTAAGGTCCGGCGTCAAATAGACGCCGCCAACCGCAAAGATAGCCACAAAAAACCCGCCGATAATCGCCCGTACGAAATCATCCAAACGCAGCCAAAGCGGATTGGTGGCGCGGTCCATCGCCTTCATCACACTTTCGCCAAATGCCGAGTTCTCGACAAAGCGCGTGGCAACAAGAAAGACGAGAACAAGAGCGATGCCCGTCCAAAACCAAAGGTCGGTGAGCGTATTGACAACAGGCTGGGGTTTGGCCCCGACGATGTAGGGCGCAAACCATTTGACATGAGCGCTGACGGGTGAAGCGGCCGCTAACCAAAGCGCTATAATTGCGACGCAAGTGCCGAGACGATGAGTGATGATAAACAGGGCAGGCTCATTTCTCATGTATTTTTCCAGATTGCTTGGCCAGATGCTTGGTAAGAGTGATGTGACGGCTTGATCGTCTG
>JANOYJ010000403.1:0-3132 GCA_031428815.1 Phyllobacterium sp. | reverse complement strand
GTCGGGCGGTTGCCCGGAAATACCTTGTGCGGGGCAAGATCATCAATGTCTTTCTTCGCCATGCCCTTGGCCTTCAGCTGGTCTTTCGCCTCGGCCAGCGTACGGCCCTTCATCAGGGCTTCGGACTGAGCAAGGCAATTGGCGAGCAGGAGCTCATGATGCACGTCAAGGTCCGGCTCAAAATTTTGTGCGCCGACGATGAACTCGACCGGAATGATATCTGTGCCTTGATGCAGAAGCTGGAAAAAGGCATGCTGTCCGTTGGTGCCAGGCTCACCCCAAACCACGGGACCGGTTGGACCCGCGGGTTTATGACCTTTGATCGTAACCTGCTTGCCATTGGATTCCATGTCGAGCTGCTGGAGATAGGCGGGTAGGCGCGACAGGCGCTGGTCATAAGGAATGACCGCGCGGGTCGGATAGCCACAAATCACGCGGTGCCAATATCCGATCAGGCCAAGAATGACGGGTAAGTTTTTCGCCATTGGCGCGGTGCGGAAATGCTCGTCCATGGCATGTGCACCATCGAGAAACTTGCCGAAATTGTCCGGACCAACAGCAAGCATCAAGGGCAGGCCAATCGCCGACCAAATCGAATAGCGTCCGCCAACCCAGTCCCAGAAACCGAAGACACGATCCGGCGCGATGCCAAACGTTGCGACCTTATCGATGGCAGTCGAAATTGCCGCGAAATGCGCACCGACGGCTTTCTCACCCAATGCCTTGATGATCCAGCGCCGCGCCGTGTCGGCATTGGTCATGGTCTCGATGGTGGTGAAGGTTTTTGAAGCGACGAGGAAAAGCGTTGTGCCGGGGTTCAAGCCCTTCAATGTGTCGGCCATATGCGCACCGTCAACATTAGAGACAAAATGCAGCTTGGGTCCGTCATGAAATGGTGCCAACGCCAAAGTCGCCATGGCGGGACCGAGATCCGAGCCGCCAATGCCGATATTGACGACGTCGGTAAAAGCCCAGCCCTTGGACGAGACGGTTTTGCCGGAGCGAATGGCGTCAGCGAAAACGCCCATGCGGCCAAGCACTTCGTTGATGCCGGGCATAATGTCCGCGCCGTCGACCTTGATCGGTTTGTTGGAGCGGTTGCGCAAAGCGGTATGCAAGACAGCGCGGTCTTCCGTCGAATTGATCTTGTCGCCGTCGAACATGCGGTCGCGCTTTTTCTTGACGTGACACGCGTCGGCAAGGTCATGCAACAGCTTCATCGTCTCAACGTTCACGCCGCATTTTGACCAGTCGAATAGGAGATCATCAAGTGAGACGGAAAACTTCTGAAAGCGCTTGCCATCTTCCGCAAACGCTTTGCGCATGTCACGCGGAGCGTCCTTTTTGAAATGCGATTTCAGCGCGGCAATCGCCCCGGATTTTTCTTCGTTAGACATGTTTTCCTCACTCAATGAAGACAGGATTCAAAGCGGGTGGGTTCGTATGCCTTCCTGCATCTGAAAAATCTAATGATTGTCGCGTGGCACGCCTTTGGTCTGGGCGATGCGTTGATAATTGACGGCGGGTTTCAGCACCATGCCATCGGCCAATTGGTCCACAATGTTGCGTTGAATTTCCTGCCATGGCGTTTGATGACCGGGGTAATCATAGCCACCCTTAGCCGCAAGGGCGGCGCGGCGGTTTGTAAGCTCGGCATCGTCAATCATGATGTTGGCTGTGCCTTTGGCAAGATCAACGCGAATACGGTCGCCGTCACGCACCAATGCCAATCCGCCGCCGATTGCCGCTTCCGGCGAAGCGTTGAGAATGGAAGGCGAGCCGGATGTGCCGGACTGGCGACCATCGCCGATACAAGGCAGCGCTGTGATGCCGCGCTTCAGGAGATAATCCGGTGGCTGCATGTTGACGACTTCCGCTGCGCCCGGATAGCCGATGGCCCCTGCCCCGCGCATGAACAACACGGTGTTCTCGTCAATACCAAGCGAGGGATCATCGATGCGGGCATGATAATCCTCAGGTCCGTCAAAGACCCGCGCCTTGCCCTCAAAGGCTTCCAGATCATCCGGGTTGGACAGATAGCGAGTGCGGAATTCCGGCGAGATAACGCTGGTTTTCATAATGGCGGAATCGAAGAGATTGCCTTTGAGATTGATAAACCCTGCGTCTTTCTTCAGCGGGTTCGCTGCTGTGCGGATGACGTCTTCGTTGAGGTTTTCGATATGGCTACAATTATCGCCCATGCTTTTGCCATTGGCGGTGAGTTGGCCCGGATGAGGCAGAAGGCCCGCCTTCATCAGCTCCATCACCACGGCAGGGACGCCACCGGCGCGGTGATAATCTTCACCAAGATATTCGCCCGCCGGCTGGAGATTGACCAGCAGCGGAATGCGATGGCCGATTGATTGCCAATCATCATTGTCGAGCTTCACGCCGAGATGACGGGCGATCGCGTTCAAATGAATTGGCGCATTGGTCGAGCCACCAATGGCGGAATTGATGACCACGGCGTTTTCAAACGCCTCGCGGGTCATAATGTCTGACGGTTTCAAATCCTCATGCACCATGTCGACAATGCGCCGACCGGTTTCGTAGGAAATTTGGCCGCGTTCGCGATACGGCGCCGGGATGGCGGCCGCGCCGGGCAATTGCATGCCCAACGCTTCGGCCAAGGAGTTCATCGTCGTTGCCGTGCCCATCGTGTTGCAATAGCCAACCGAGGGCGCGGATGACGATACGATGTCCATGAACTGTTCGTAATCGATCTCACCGGAGGAGAGCTTGGCGCGGGACTTCCAGACGATGGTGCCCGAACCGGTACGCTCGCCCTTGTGCCAACCATTCAGCATGGGGCCGACCGAAAGCGCAATGGCCGGAATGTTGACCGTTGCAGCAGCCATAAGCATGGCGGGCGTGGTCTTGTCGCAGCCGATGGTCAGAACGACGCCATCCAGCGGGTAACCGTAGAGCACTTCGACAAGCGACAGATAGGCAAGGTTTCGATCCAGCGAGGCGGTCGGGCGCTTGCCCGTCTCCTGGATGGGATGGCACGGAAATTCGAGCGGGATGCCGCCCGCCGCGATGATACCGTCGCGGACACGTTTGGCAAGTTCAATGTGGTGGCGATTGCATGGCGACAGGTCAGAACCGGTCTGCGCGATGCCGATAATCGGC
>JANOYJ010000402.1:0-2500 GCA_031428815.1 Phyllobacterium sp. | reverse complement strand
CGGTCGGCGGTCGTGTGGTAGCGGTTGAAGGCGCAGAAGGCACGGATGCGATGCTTTTCCGTGTCACGCAGATGCGTAAAAGCGGTAGGATCAGCGCCAACAAGAAGGGCGTATTGGTCAAAATGGCTAAGCCCGGACAGGATATGCGCGCGGACCTGCCGAGTATCGGGCCCGACACCATTGACCATGTCGCCGCCGCAGGTCTTGCAGGCATAGCTGTGAGCGCTGATTGCTCGCTCATCCTCAATTTTGCGGAAACGATCAAACGTGCCAATGTTCACAAGATTTTTATTACCGGTTTTGATGTGGGAAGCGAGACATGAGCGCTGGTCAGCTCAAAATTGCGTTTGTGGTCGGAGAAGAATCCGGTGATGTTCTGGGCGCTGACTTGCTTGCCGCCATGCGCAAGGCAACGGACGCACACGTCACTGCGATGGGCGTCGGCGGGCGTAATCTGCAAGCGGCGGGCCTCAACAGCCTGTTTGATCCGCATGAAATTGCCTTGATGGGCGTCACGGCTGTCATAAAAAAACTGCCCCGGTTGGCGCGGCTTATTCATGAGACGGCGGACGCCATTGTTGCGGCAAATCCGGATTGCCTCATCATCATCGACAGCCCCGACTTTACTCATCGCGTTGCCAAGCGCGTGCGCAAGGCTGATCCTGGCATTCCAATTATCAACTATGTCTGTCCCAGCGTTTGGGCATGGAGGCCGAAGCGCGCCAAAGCGATGCGATTCTATGTCGATGAAGTTCTCGCGATTTTGCCTTTTGAGGTGGAAAGTCTCAAAGAACTTGACGGGCCACCGGCAACTTATGTCGGGCATCGTCTATCGCTTGATCCGTTGTTCCTGAGTGCATCCGCCACACAAGCCGCCGCTGAGTTAGACCGGTTTTCTGACTGGAATCGCCCCATTCAACTTCTGTGCCTGCCGGGTTCGCGGCGCGGCGAGATTGAACGGCATATGAATGATATTCGTGACACACTCATTGTTTTGCATCAGCGCGGCAGACACGTGGATGTTGTCATTCCAACAATTGAGCGACTGAAGGAACAGGTCTCGGCGCAGGTCAAGGATTGGTCATATTTGCCCAAAATCGTGACTTCCGAGGCCCAAAGGGCAGAGGCATTCTCAACGGGCGATGTCGCCTTGGCGAGTTCCGGCACCGTGACACTGGAGCTTGCTCTGGCTGGAATTCCAACCATATCAATCTATCGCACCGACAGAATCGTGCGGCTGCTGCGATCAATGATTACCACTTGGACCGCCTCGCTGCCCAACTTGATTGCCGATCAAGTCGTAGTTCCGGAATATGTCGATGAATTCATCAGGCCCGGTAAGTTGGCACGTCAGATTGAGACTTTGGCGCAACCCGGACCGTCGCGTGACGCACAATTGCAGGGGTTTGACCTTATCCGTGAGCGCATGCACACAGATCAACCATCCGGAGATATGGCCGCTGAACGCGTGTTCGCTATGATTGAGAAAAAGCGCTCTAAATCAGATAGTTAGAGCGATTTTATAACGAGCTATTTTCGTTTTCCCAAGGCAACGAAATCGCGCTGAGTCGGACCGGTATAAAGCTGGCGCGGGCGGCCGATCTTCTGGTTCGGATCTTCAATCATTTCTTTCCACTGCGCGATCCAACCGACGGTGCGGGCCAGCGCGAAGAGAACAGTGAACATAGACGTCGGAAAGCCAAGGGCTTTGAGCGTAATACCTGAATAGAAGTCGATATTCGGATAGAGCTTCTTCTCAATAAAATAAGGGTCTGTCAGCGCGATGCGCTCCAGCTCCATCGCGACATCCAGCAGCGGGTCGTCTTTGATGCCGAGTTCGCCGAGGACTTCATGCGTCGTCTTCTGCATGATCTTGGCGCGGGGATCATAGTTCTTGTACACGCGGTGGCCAAAGCCCATGAGACGGAATGGATCGTTCTTGTCCTTAGCCTTGGCGATATATTCCGGGATGCGGTCAACGGTGCCGATTTCAGCCAGCATTTGCAGCGCGGCCTCATTTGCGCCGCCATGTGCCGGACCCCAGAGGCACGCGATGCCGGCAGCAATACAAGCGAAGGGATTGGCACCCGATGATCCTGCGAGACGCACAGTAGACGTCGAGGCATTTTGCTCATGGTCGGCATGAAGGATGAAAATGCGATCCAGCGCACGGGCAAGAACCGGATTTGGCGTATAGTCTTCGCACGGCACGGCAAAGCACATGCGCATGAAGTTTGCTGCGTAATCCAGATCGTTCTTCGGATACACGAAGGGCTGGCCGATATGATATTTGAAGGCCATCGCCGCGATGGTCGGCATTTTGGCGATCATGCGCACGGAGGCGACCATGCGCTGATAGGGGTCTGAAATATCTGTTGAATCGTGATAGAACGCAGAAAGCGCGCCGACGACGCCGACCATAACCGCCATCGGATGCGCATCGCGACGAAATCCGCGGAACAGGAATTGCAACTGCTCATGCACCATGGTGTGGCGCGTG
>JANOYJ010000401.1:0-6411 GCA_031428815.1 Phyllobacterium sp. | reverse complement strand
GGTGTCGCGGGATGGGGGACTACAAATCATCCAGTGATAGTCAAAGGCTGGGTATGGGCGAAAACTCGCCAGAACGAAGTGCTGATCACGCCAATGCAGGCGATGGCGGGGCTGTTTTTGAGATTTCAGGCACGATCAAGTGGTTTGACGTCGCCAAAGGTTATGGTTTTATCGTTCCAGATGGCGTTTCAGCGACCGATGTTCTGCTGCATGTGACTTGTTTGCGCCGCGACGGGCATCAAATTGCACTTGAAGGCGCTCGTATTGAGTGTTTGGCCAAGCATGGTGACCGTGGTTTGCAGGCATTCCATATTGTCTCGCTTGATAATTCAACAGCCGTGCATCCGGCTGAACAACAACCTGCACGCACTCATGTGACGGTTGTTCCGACCTCTGGTTTGGAGCGTGCGCTGGTCAAATGGTTCAATAGAACCAAAGGCTTCGGGTTTTTGACACGCGGCGAGGGGACAGAAGATGTCTTCGTTCATATGGAGACGCTGCGCCGGTATGGCCTTACCGAATTGCGTCCGGGTCAGGTTGTTTTGGTCCGGTTCGGGCCTGGAGATAAAGGGCTGATGGCCTCGGAGATACATCCGGACCTCGGCGCACCGATACCCACCGCGCATTGATGCTTAAAATGCGGTGGGCGCTTTCCTCCCGAAAGATTGCGGCCCTCTTGGCCGCATTTTTCGTTGTATATGCCCTTGAATCCAGTGCACTTTCGCCGAATGGTTCACCGCAATCCTTGGCACTCGATCCACAACCCTTGACGATTTCCACCCAATCAGGTGAAAAGTCATATATCGTTGAGATTGCTGACACCAACGAAGAGCGCGAAATCGGTTTGATGTACCGCGCCGTGATGGCGAAGCGCCGGGGCATGCTGTTCGATTTTGGTGTGACACGCACGGTCACGATGTGGATGAAAAATACATACACACCACTTGATATCATTTTTATCAGCGAAAACAGTAAGATAGTGACCATTCGCGAAAACACGGAACCACTGTCTTTGAGTATTATCAGCTCTGGCGTCGCGGTGCGGTTTGCATTGGAACTCACTGCTGGCAGCGTCAAAGCCGATGGCTTACAGGTTGGCGACGTGGTTCAGCATCGTGTTATTGATGCCGTCCCGGGTAAAAAGTGAGCGCCATGCCTGACACATTTCATCACGACGGCTTCGACATTTCTTACACAGACGAAGGTTCGGGCGAGCCGGTTCTGTTCATTCATGGCTTTGCGTCCAACGCTAAAGTCAATTGGATTTCAACGGGTTGGACGTCTTACTTGCAAGATGCCGGTTATCGCACGATCGTCTTTGACAACCGTGGTCATGGGCAATCCACCAAGTCTTACAATGAGCACGACTATTCGCCGGGCAAAATGGCCACGGATGCTGCGGCGCTTTTAGTGCATCTGCAAATTAAGGCAGCGCATGTAATCGGTTACTCAATGGGGGCCCGCATATCCACGTTTTTGGCGATTCTATTCCCGAAGATGGTGCGATCTCTCACCCTTGGCGGCCTTGGAATCGGCTTGGTCGATGGCGTCGGAGATTGGGACCCGATTGCGGCCGCTTTGCTCACTGAAGCGCCGGGGACCATCACTGATCCGCGTGGTGCGGCGTTCCGAAAATTCGCCGACGCCACAAAAAGCGATCGCCGGGCGCTGGCTGCTTGCATCGCCCGATCGCGGGAACTCGTCACCAAGGAGCAACTTTCCAATGTTGAAATTCCCACGCTCGTGGCCGTCGGCACTAAAGACGACATCGGCGGATCACCGCATGAACTGGCCGCGCTGATGCCTCATGCTGCCGCGTTCGATATCAAGGGCTGCGATCATATGCGCGCCGTTGGTGACCCCACTTTCGAGAGAGCTGTGTTGGAGTTAATGCGGCAGAACCCGATGTGATTTGAGATTCATCAATCTTCCAATACCCTGTTCAAATTGACCCGCAGATACCCTATATTGATCTTAGGAATATTGGATCATCGAGGCACGGCATGACCATTCATACAAACCTTGCGGAAAATCGCCGCAACGCTATTGATCCGGTTTGGAATTCTATCCGCGAAGAGGCGATGGAGGCGGTTGAGCGCGATCCGCTTGTGGCGGCGTTTCTTTATGCAACGATCCTCAATCATAACTCGTTGGAATCGGCGGTCATTCACCGGATTTCCGAGCGGCTTGACCATCCGGATATGAGCGCGAGCCTCATCCGCCAAACTTTCGAGGCGATGATATCGGCCAATCCGGATTGGAGTTCGGTGGTTCGGGTTGATATTCAAGCTGTGTTTGACCGCGATCCCGCGTGCACACGCTATCTACAGCCGGTGTTGTATTTCAAGGGTTTCCACGCCATTCAGACTCATCGCCTAGCACATTGGCTTTGGGCACAGGGGCGTTATGATTTCGCGCTCTATCTGCAAAGTCGTTCCTCGTCGGTGTTTCAGACGGACATTCATCCGGCTGTGCCTTTTGGGAAGGGCATTTTCCTTGACCATGCCACCAGTCTTGTCATTGGTATGACTGCGGTGATTGACGACGATGTCTCGATCCTGCAAGGCGTGACGCTAGGCGGCACGGGCAAGGAGACTGGCGACCGTCATCCGAAAATCCGCCATGGTGTGATGATCGGGGCCGGGGCAAAAATATTGGGCAATATCGAGATCGGTGCCTGTTCGCGTGTTGCGGCCGGCTCTGTGGTTCTGAAGGCGGTCCCTGCATGCACGACTGTGGCCGGTGTTCCGGCGCGCGTGGTTGGCGAGGCGGGTTGTGCCGAGCCTGCGCGCTCGATGGATCAAACGATTTTTGAGATGGATGGTTAGTTTTCCCGCCATGTTATAGACGCTCTCGCTTGCGGGGGCGTTTCAAGCGTGGCAAGAGCCAAACAATCATATCAGGAGACCAGCGTGAAACCGGACGAACTCAAAAAACTCGACGCCTATTTCAAGAAAACCTTCGGTTCAACCATGTCTGTCAAGGCACGGCCGCGCAAGGATGATTCGGCAGAGGTATTTTCGGGCGAGGACTTTCTCGGTCTGGTTTACCGCGATGATGAGGACGGTGACCTATCCTACAATTTTTCGATGGCGATTTTGGACGTCGATCTCGAATAAAAATGTCAGGGCGTTGCGGGCGTTTTGATGAGGCTCGCGACGAATGGTGTGACTTTTAAGTCCAGCTCTCGCCAATCGCTTAGAATGTTATTGGGAAAGCGTAGTGTCACTGACAGGTTCGTTCCAACCTGTATGTCGCGCTCGCAGGCAGCAATGAGATTTTCTTTTTCCTCTTCACTGCAACGGGCGACAAACCGTGTCGCAGCTTCAAGCGGCCCGACATAGAGCACCTCGTTCATATAGCCGGCTTTTGCCGGAAGGACGTAACGGGTCAATCCTCCCGGACCCATCGCACCCTTGCCCTCAATGAGAAATTTGTAGATTGGCTCATAGCGCCCCGACATGTCGCGCGACATGGCACGCTCTTCGAATGACAGGAAAATGAGGGCGGGCTGAGCACTCGTGCCATTAAAAATGCTGCGTTCGCCTGCATTGTAGCCTGAGAGCGTCGGCCAAGAGAGATAGAGATCAAGGCGTTCGGTAATTCCGTTGCGGCGCTGTTCCGGCAGGCGGATCATGTTCTCCCGTACAGACAGAACGTCGTTGTCGATCACCACTTCACGGGAAATGCTGCTGTCAGAATGGCCACCTAAAGTAATGCGCGTGCCGACCATCCGTTCACCGAGATTTATCAACAGGGATAGAACAGCCAAAGCGAGAAAGACGAAAAACAATCGCCGCAGGTAGTGAAATCCGACGGCTTCTTCTGTGATGTCCGCGCTCAGGCTCATCAAAATGTCTCCGTTGGTCGCTCTGTCCAAGAACGGGACAGAGAGAACGGCACATGATTTGCACCGCCTCATTGCTCCTAATGTCGGGGATTTATGGTTAAGGGCGGGTAAATGTCGGTCGGAACATTGTTGGTCTATGCCTATTTAGTGGGCGCGACATCGGCGGGATGCGTCGGGAGCTTCATCGAATGGCGTTCCGGGCGCGGGTTAAGTCTTCGAGCACCGTTCGTGACGCCGGACCATCTTGGGCGCTCACTCAGTCTTGTTCTTTTTGCCGGACCGTATCTTCTATTATCCGAATTAAAAGCCGCCCGCGCCCGACGTGCGATCTCTGTGCCTTTTGCGATAATCGGATTGGCAGTCACTACCGGATGGGCACTTGCGTCAGGCATCTTATTGGTCGAGTTTATGGGCCTGTGCTCGCGTTTATTGTGAGCGTTGCCAAATGGTGAAACCCAATGCCGATTTATGCCCTGGATGGAATTGCGCCGGTATTTGAAGACCGTGCGAGCAATTTTATCGCCGACGATGCGACGCTTGTCGGCAATGTCACAATAGCGCGCGATGTCAGCGTCTGGTTCGGCGCGACGCTGCGCGGTGATAATGAGCGGATCGAGATCGGTGCGCGATCCAATGTGCAAGAATTGACCGTCATGCACACAGACATGGGTTTTCCGCTCGTGGTTGGACAGGACTGCACCATCGGGCACCGAGCGATCCTGCACGGCTGCACGATTGGTGACAATTCGCTGATCGGGATGGGGGCAATATTATTGAATGGCGCCAGGATTGGCCGAAACTCGCTGGTCGGTGCGGGCGCACTGGTCACCGAGGGAAAAGAGTTTCCTGACAATAGTTTAATTGTTGGCATTCCAGCAAAAGTCATTCGCTCGCTTGACGAGGCGGCAGTCATAAAGCTGAAGGCATCCGCAGATCACTACGCTGATAATGGCCGCCGATTTATTCGTGGAATAGCGAAGGTTTAACTCCACCCGAAAAGGGTGGAGCCAGCCCGGGGACGGGGCTGGCTCCTAGACCTGGTCGTTGGGACGAGGAGGGTGGGACTCGACCAGGAATTCGTAATACTAGTTGACGCTGCCAACCACGGGTGCGCGACCATCGCTGATTGACACCCATTGACCGGAATTTTCGTCGGATTGGCGCTTGAGAAAACGGTATTCGGTTTTGCTCCAGAGGAGTATTTTTGGTTCGAGGTTGTCGAGCACATAATCGCCGCGATCAGTGCGGACCGTCAGCACGGCATGACCGTCGCCGTTCTGTTGGCGCACAACAGTAATCAGGAGGTCCGTTGCAGGAACGCCCTGAGCCATCAATTCTTTACGCTTCAAAATGACATAATCCTCGCAGTCGCCGCGCTGGTCCGGATATGACCATCTTTCTGCAACACCCCAGAGGTCTTGATCGGTGATCGGTTCGATCATCATATTGGCGCGGTTGTTGACGTCTTGCATGACTGACCAAAGTTTTCGTGTCAAAGACACCGGTGCGGTGTTCGACGATTGCTCGGCGCATTCGCGTGGGTATTGTTGGCAGAACTCATAATGTCCGACGGGTTGTGTCGTCATGCCCGTTGTCTTCATCGAGGCGCCAGCAAGGGCTGATCCCGCCAACAGGCAACCTGCAAATGTCGTGAACAGTCTTGTCAGATTGTTTGCTGTCATTACTAAGTCTCCTCGATGGGAGAGATAATGACAGAGACTTGTTTACTTCACAAAAAAATCATAATGCAAGTATAATACAAACTATAATAGAATTATACTATAAACTAAATTAAAGTATATTCGTATTAAAATCAATTTTTTCTAAAATCATGTCGTACCATTTTAGATTTTTTTAACTGCGTGACGGTGCCAAACTCGACGAGAAATAAATCGAGCCAAGCAAAAACGCGCGGCCAATGACCGCGCTGTTCGACGATAGAAAGTTGTTTGCTAAGCGGCGAAAGCGGCGGTGAGTGTCTCGTGACGCTGGACGACCGCGAACTCAATAGCGACGCCTTCGTCAAAATGACGAACGACTTGGCCGCGCATTGTGCCAAGCGTTATGGGTGTTCCAAGCGCCGGCTTGACGTCGGATTCGACTGCGGCGCCTGAGAGCGACAAATCAACAATGCGGCACTGATATTGGCGACCGTCATTGAGCGACATGATCGACATTGGATTTTGCGGAAGCACGCGCTCGTGACGGCGGTCTTCCGGCAGGTCCAGTTCATGCTTATTGGCGAGCCAAGTAAGTTGGGCTGCCAGCTTGTCCTTCTTGCGATCAGACGCCAGAATGGTCATAGCAAAACCGTCGGGCAGCGTGCGGGTCATCACGCCTTCAACACGACCGATATGATCGATATAGGCGATGACCTTCTCGCCGAGCTCTGCAATATGATCGGTGATGAAAGCAGCGTTGCCCGGCGACATGTCAACGACTTGGCACGGATGCTCAGTACGGTCTTCCAGCATGAACCGGCCGTAGACCTTCACTCTAACCCGTTGATAAGAGCGATTATCGCCTGTGCCCTGTGTCGATGATCCAATGTCGGACATCTC